>CALMNM010000073.1 GCA_937868795.1 uncultured Acholeplasma sp. | reverse complement strand
ATTCAGTTTTCAAAGACCTTCTCGCACTCCCTCTCGGGCGTGCTTTATCATTCTATCATTATAAAATGACCTTGTCAATATCTTTGGCAGTGTTTGTCAAGAACATGCCACAAGGTCGGATTATAAATGGTGGAGGGGGGCAGATTCGAACTGCCGAACCCGTAGGGAGTAGATTTACAGTCTACCGCGTTTAGCCACTTCGCTACCCCTCCATTTTTGGGCTTGCTTTTATATTCTATCTTATCATTTACAAAAATGCAAGAATTTTCGATGCAAAATTCATTTTTTCATTATCGTTTAAATGAGGCCATAAGAAAAGGCTTCGATAACCTTCTTTGCAAAACACACAAAGTGTTCGAGAAGCCTCTTGTTTCGCTTTATAATCTTGTTAACGATTCTTTTCAACAATGCTTTTGATTTTCCGATCGAGTTCCATCTTGAGCATCATCACTTCACGTCCGCATTTATCGCATTTGATACGCACTTCTGCACCTATGCGTTCAATCGTCCAAGAATCGCTACCGCAAACGTGTTGCTTTTTGGTGATGATCTTATCCCCTACATCATACTTCATGATTTAAGGAGCCTTTCAATCATCTCATTTAATTGTTCTTCCTTGACATAAATCACGATCTTTTTTTCGTCAATTCTGACACGCTGACCCATTACTGAAGATAATTGTTTTTCTTTTGATTGGAATCTTGATATCTTTTTGCGCTCTATTTTGTTGGTTTTCTCTTCGATTTTTGTGAGTTCTTCGATTTGACGTACACTTAATTGTTTATCAATGATTTGATGGGCAAGTTTGATGATTTTTTGGGCATTTTCTAACTTGCTTAAGGCACGTGCATGCCCCATACTGATCTGATTTGTTAAAAGAAGATTTTGTACTTCTTGGGGAAGATTGAGTAATCCCAAAGTATTTGTGACATGTGAGCGACTTTTTCCAACTTTTAAAGCGAGTTCTGCTTGGGTTAGACTCATATTTTTCATGATTACTTTGTAAGCTTCAGCTTCTTCAATAGGTGTTAAATTTTCTCTTTGTAGATTTTCAGCTAAGGCAATTTCAGCAACTTTCGCTTCTTCGTATTGACGAATAATCGAAGGAATGGTCTTTAAACCCACTTTTAAAGCTGCTCGAAAACGTCTTTCGCCTGAGACAATCATATAACCTTGTTTGACTTTTTTTAGAATGATGGGTTGAAATACGCCGTGTTCTTTGATGGATTGGGCGAGTTCATCAATTTTGTCTTCGTCAAAAACACGTCTTGGTTGAAATGGATTTGATTTGATATTACTCAGGGAAATCTCTTCGATGATTTCTCCTTCTAAGACCTCATCTACACGATGTTCATGGAGTAAATCGGTGAAGGTTCTGGCTTTCTTATCTTCGCTCATTTTTTTCGACAATCTCCTTTGCTAGGGATTTGTATAATTTGGCAGCAGGTGACTTTGGAGCAAAAGTAAGGACTGGTAGTCCATACGTTGGAGCAACTTGCGCAGCTACATTGCTCGTGATGATGGTGTCAAACACACCTTCTTTAAAATAGTCTTTAATTTCATGGACAATTTCCCATCCCGCTTTTGTTCGTTTATCGAGCATAGTCAGGAGCACTCCTTCGATATCAAGTGCTTTTCCATTAACTTTCTTCTTCTTTTGCACAATTCTTATCGTATTTAGAAGTTGCGTGAGCCCATCAATGGCAAGGAACTGACATTGGACAGGAATTAACACTGAATCTGAAGCGTAGAGTGCGCTGAGCGTTAATAGACCTAAACTTGGCGGGCAATCAATGATGACAAAATCGTATAGATGAATGATTTGCGATAGTTTATGACTTAATACGTATTCGCGGTCATCATGCTCTAAACGTACTTCGATTTGTGCAAGTTCGATGGTTGCTGGAATGACATCAACCATAATCTCAGGCAGATGAATAATTGTTTCATGGATATCTTTGACATCAAGAATGACATCAAAAATGGTTGAGTAAAGCATGCTTCTATTGATGCCTAAGCTCGTTGTGGTACTCGCTTGAGGGTCAAAGTCTACAAGGAGAACTTTTCGATCATGTTGTGAAAGTGCAGCGGCAAGATTGACGCTGGTTGTTGTCTTTCCGACACCACCTTTTTGATTTGAAACAGCAATAATCTTGCCCATATGACACCTTCTTATAATGGTTTTTTTGTCATCACATGATATGCTCTTGGATATCCTGTGATGTGCTTGTGTTTACGAATGATGATGTTAGCTCGTTTACCTAAATCGTGCGGGAGTTCAAATTCGTCTACCTTTTCTATCGATGCTTTGAGAAGTTTAAGTGCATTAACTGATTGATCGATTTCTTCTTGAAAATGAGGTCCTTTGAGTGGAACAAAGATTCCTCCTTCTTTCACTATGGGTATACCCATTTCCGAAATTAGTCTTAGATGACCTAAGGCACGCGCCGTGACTAAATCAAATGAGGCTAGATTTTTTAGAGCGAACGTTTCAATCCGATCATGCACACACACAACATCTTGAATTCCTAAAATTTCATTGAGTTTATGAAGAAATTGAATACGTTTGTTAAGGGAGTCGACAATCGTGATTTTTAGGTGTGGATAAACAATTTTTAATGGGATGCTTGGAAAACCAGCACCAGAACCCATATCACACAAGGTGGATATCTTATGCATATCGACTGATTTCGCCAGGGTGAGTGAGTCAAAAAAATGTTTAAAATACACGCCTTCTTCATCTGTAATCGTGGTGAGGTTTGTGATTTTATTATACTCGATTAGTTCATGGTAGTAATCATTAAATTGTTTAATTTGTTCCTCAGTAAGGGGAATATTTAATAACGCTTGAACGTGCTCGTTAAACGTCATGTCGTTCACCGGTAGACTCCAAATAAACGAGTAACACAGAAATGTCTGCTGGATTTACACCAGATATACGCGATGCTTGACCAAGCGTTTTGGGGTTAATTTTAATCAGTTTTTCTCTAGCTTCAGATGAAATATTCTTTACGTTGTGGTAGTTAATCCAGTCAGGAATATGCTTGTTCTCTAGTCTTTGCATTTTTTCAGCTTCTCTAAGTGCTTTTTGAATGTAACCTTCATATTTGATTTTGACTTCGAGTTGTTCAATAATATCTTCATTGATGTGATATCCCATAAAGTGACGCACATCGTCGAGACCTATTTCTGGACGCTTGAGTAGATCTGTCATCGTGATGGCTTCAAATAGTGGAGCAGACTGTCTTGATTGCAAATAATCGTTATTTTCTTTATTTGGCATAATACGGAATGTGCTTGCTTCTTGGTACAAGTCTTCGAATGCTTTCTTTTTAGCAAGGAACTCTTGATAAGTCTTCTCATTAACCAAACCAATCTGATAGCCATAGTCACGTAAACGAAGATCCGCGTTATCGTGTCTAAGCAACAGTCGATGCTCAGCTCGTGAAGTAAGTAATCGATAGGGGTCAAGGACACCCTTGGTCACTAAGTCATCAATGAGAACACCGATATATGCTTCGTGTCGTTTCAAAATAAGAGGTTCTTTATCAGAGATTTTCAGAGATGCGTTGATTCCTGCCATCAAACCTTGTCCAGCAGCTTCTTCATATCCACTGGTTCCGTTAATCTGTCCCGCACAAAATAAGTTTTGGATTTTTTTTGTTTCAAGAGAGGGGTAGAGTTGCGTGGGATTAATAGCGTCATATTCAATCGCATACGCGTATTTAATGATTTTAACGTTTTCCAAACCCGGAATCGTACGGATCATTTGTTCCTGGACATATCTCGGCATGCTCGATGAGAATCCTTGAACATACATTTCATCAATTTCCATACTTTCTGGTTCGATGAAGATTTGATGACGATCCTTATCATGGAAACGAACCACTTTATCTTCAATGGAGGGACAATAACGTGGGCCAACCCCTTCAACAATCCCACTATACATCGAGGATTCATTGAGGTGAAGATTAATGATGCCATGCGTTGTTAGAGAAGTATGCGTGAGATAACAAAGTTCTTGAGGATTATTATCATAGAATTTTTCATCGAAACTAAAAGTATACTTGATCTCATCACCGGGTTGGGGAGTCATTTTAGAGTAATCAATACTATCCCGTGCGATACGTGGTGGTGTGCCTGTTTTCAATCTTTTGACTTCAAAACCGAGTTCTTTTAACTGTTTGCTGATACCAAATGTTGTGGGATCTCCGTTAGGACCACTCATGGTTTTCTCTTTACCAATGAGAATATTGCTCGCTAAATATGTCCCCGTCGTGAGAATTACAGTTTTTCCGTGAATAGCTTCACCATTATTAAGCACGACACCTTTCACTGTATGGTCTTCGATGATAAGATGATCGACAAGATTTTCAAGTAAATCGAGATTCTGTGTTTCTTTGAGAACACGTAGAATGACTTTTGGATATTTAAGTTTGTCGATTTGTGCACGAAGTGCACGAACAGCGGGCCCTTTAGAAGCATTAAGCATTTTCATTTGAATTTGCGCTTCATCCGCACTTCTTGCCATTTGCCCACCCAAAGCATCGATTTCGCGAACCACAATACCTTTCGCTGGTCCCCCAATGGATGGGTTACAAGGCAAAGAAGCAACCTTGTTGAGGTTGCCTGTAATCAGTACGGTTTTTTTATTCATTCTTGCCATCGCGAGTGCGGCTTCAACGCCTGCGTGCCCACCACCAACGATGATTCCATCATAAATCATAATGTTCACTTCTTTTATTTGCTCAATGTGTTTTTGACAAAATCAGCTAATTTTTCTTTCGTAAATCCAAAATGATCGAGAGCGACTTCAGCGGGTGCACTTACACCGAATGTATCAAGTCCGTAAATGGTGGATGTATATTTATACCATGACAAACTCGATGCCATTTCTACAGCAATAACCTTTGCTCTCTTAGGTAATACTTCTTTGTGATACTTCTTTGTTTGTTTATCGAACAAGAATGAGGATGGCATGCTAACAACACGAACATCCTTGCCTTCCTGTTTAAGTAATGCTTGTGTTTGAACAGCAAGATCAACTTCAGATCCACTGGCAAGCAAGATACCATCTAAACGTTCACTTTCTTTAGACACAATGTATGCACCTTTAGATAGTCCAGCGTAAGATGTTGTAGCATAGTTTGTGACGTTTTGACGAGTTAAAATAATGACTGTTGGGGTTGATTTTGATTCCATCGCCATCTTCCATGCAGCAAGAGTTTCATTCGCATCTGCAGGACGAATCACGTTTAAATTAGGAATCGCGCGTAAACCAACGAGTTGTTCAATCGGTTGATGTGTTGGCCCATCTTCTCCCACAGCGATTGTATCATGTGAGAAGACGAAAATAGAAGGTATATGCATAATCGCTGCTAAACGAATGGCAGGTTTCATATAGTCACTAAAGACGAAGAATGCTCCACCAAACACTTTGAGTCCGCCATGTAGCACCATACCATTGACAACAGCACCCATCGCATGTTCACGGACGCCAAAATTGATATTTCTTGCTAAGCGATTTTCTTTGGAATAGTGACCATCAGCACCTTTTGCTTTTGTTGATGCTGTAAGATCGGCAGAACCACCGATGAGATTTGGGTATTGTGTAGATAATTTTGCTATTACTTTACCGCTGATGTTTCTTGTGGCTTCCTTAGCGCCAGCGACTTCATTAGCAAAAGCCGACAGATCGACGACTTTATCAACAAAGAATGAATTGAAAAGTGCATAATCTTCTGGATATAACTCTTCGTATTGTGCCATCAGTTTAAGCCACTTGCGATGTGCACGTTGGCCACGTTGTGTCACTTTTTTCTTAAAATCATCGTAGACATCTTGGGGCACAATAAAAGGTTCATATTCCCAGTTTAAATTATGTCTAAGAACCTTGGCTTCTTCTGCACCTACGGGTGCACCATGAACCTTACTCGTTCCTTGACCACTGGTTCCATAACCAATAAGCGTTTTGATTTCTATTAAACTGGGTTTGTCCGTTTCTTTTTTGGCTTTATTAATGGCACGTTGAATTGCAGTAAGATCGTTTCCATCTTTAACGAGTTGATATTGCCATCCCATAGCCTCAAATTTTTCTTTGTGAGATTCGCTATAAGCTAGAGAAACTTTTCCATCGAGTTGAATATCATTGGAATCGAATAAGACGATGAGTTTACCTAAACCGAGATGACCTGCTAAACTGATGGATTCTAATGCAACACCTTCTTGAAGATCGCCATCACCACAGATCACGTAAGTATAATGATCAATAATGGGGAAGTTTTCTTTATTAAAGCGAGCGGCAAGATGTGTTTCTGCGATCGCCATACCAACGGCATTGGAAATTCCCTGACCTAATGGACCACTTGTGGTTTCGACACCTTCAGTATGACCATATTCTGGATGTCCAGGTGTATTTCCTAACTGACGGAAGTTTTTTAAATCCTCCATGGATACTTTATATCCAATAAGGTGATTGATGGCATAAAGGAGCATCGATCCATGTCCCGCTGAAAGTACAAATCGATCACGATTGATCCACTTAGGATCCTTGACATCAACTTGAATATTCTGTGTGAATAATTGGTATGCCATAGGTGCTGCACCTAAGACAATACCTGGATGTCCACTATTAGCCTTATTGATGGCATCAACACCTAAAACACGAATAGCATTAATTGATCTTTGTTCCATGATCTTCATCATCCTTTTGATTATTATTTTCATCACTTTCAAGTTCGATTTGTTCAGTCTCTTCTGGTTCAGCATCGACTGTAGGTGCTGGTTCATCAAACTTGAAATAGTTTTGATAATGTTCTTCTTGTGCTTTCACAAGTGAATCAAAATGTTCGTGTCCTAATAGATTACGAATTTCATCTTGGGCGTTCTTGTTTTCTTCACGAACTTTATTGTTGACGATACGTCCTTGAATCATGTTCACGACGACCACCAAAACAATCATACCAAGAAGAATTTGCATGGTATAGTCTTGGAACACGTAGACCGCAAGGATAGAAACAATTAAATAAAGCACGAGAGCTGGTATATTGAAGAGAAGATTGAATTTTTTACTCACTTTGCCCACTTTATCTAAGAAGTTAAGCCATATCTTATTGACATCTTCATGATAGAAATCTTCTAAAGCTTCGTAATATGTCTTTTCGATAAGAACACGATAATCTTTTCCATCGGATGTCCATACTGCGAAACGTCCCTTACTTGCATATTGAAAGAGATAGGGTGTGTCATTCATGTAGTGGAAATCCACTTTTTTACCATCAATGACTTGTGAAACAAAGGGTTCACCCGTAAGTTGTTGGTATATTTTTCCATTTAATTTCATATGTTAAAACCTCCATTATTTTCATTATATCATCTCTATAATGATTGGTGAGAATATGTGAAACATTGAAAATCCCCATCAAGCATCATCATCCACATAATCCATACGCTTATGGCTGCTTCAATCAAGACCTGACCAGGTTCACGCACGACTATTGAATGATGATGCTTGATAGGGATTATCGTCTCTTATTTTTCTCTCAATTTTTTAAAAAAGTTCTTTACTATCAATTGAGATTCTTCTTCGAGAATACCCGAATGAACTTCAATCTTGTGGTTAAAAGGTATATCAAGGAGGTGGGTTACGCTATCGACACCACCTGCTTTAGTATCTTTTGTCCCGTAGTAGAGACTACGAATGCGTGATTGAATCATCGCTCCAGCGCACATCGGGCACGGCTCCATTGTAACATAGACATCACAATCTTCCAAGCGCCAACTACCCAGCTTCTTTGCCGCTTTCATCATCGCGATAAACTCTGCATGTGCATGAAACCCTTGCGTTGTTTCGCGAAGATTATGCCCTCTAGCGATGATTTTATCCTGATACACCACGACAGCACCGACAGGAACTTCGTCTTTGGCTAACGCTTTTTCAGCTTCGCGGAGAGCCGCTTTCATGAATTTAAAGTTTTTTTGGTTTTCCAGGGACTTCATGATAATGTCTCGATCTTGGTTCATAGGATTCATTTGCACCTACAAGAATGGTTGGATCCGAATACTGTGCGGGTTTTCCATCAATGATTCGCTGTGTGCGAGTCGCTGGTAAGCCACTCTTGACGCAAATCGCTGTGAGTTTGGTGACAAATTCAGCACGGGCTAGTAATTCTGGCATCGGTCCAAAAGGCTCGCCTCTAAAATCACGATCAAGGCCACCGACAATCACGCGAACACCTTTATCTGCAAGATCTTCTGCGATGCCAACGATGTCTTGATCAAAGAATTGTACTTCATCGATGACCACAGCATCGGTATCTTCTTTGATATAATTTAAAACTTCAACACTTTTTTCCACGAGGATCGATGGTTTTTTACTCAAGTTATGAGAGACAATTTCTTCTGCATTTGAATAACGAGTATCGATTTTGGGTTTGAAAACAAGAACATTTTGTTTTGCATATTCAAGGCGTCTAATACGACGAATGAGTTCTTCTGTTTTACCAGCAAACATCGGCCCACAGACCACTTCAATAAAACCATTTTTGTATGTGTGATACATGTTTTGTTCTCCTTTTTCCTCGTGATTTTAACAAAAAACGTGATGAGAGATCACGTTATGAGTTGTCTTACTTCTTTTCGTTTAAGCCGTAACGCTTATTAAATTTTTCAACGCGTCCAGCTGCTTGAACGAAGGTTTGTTGACCTGTGTAGAATGGGTGGCAGTTTGAACAGGTATCAATACGAAGATTGTTTACTGTTGTTCCTACTTCAAATTCATGTCCACATGTTGCACATTTCACCTTATTTACGTAAAACTTTGGGTGAATTCCTTGTTTCATATGTTTTCTCCTTCCGCCATGATGATTCACATCATAGTAAGTTTTGCTCAATCATTATATCATCCAATGATTGAATTATCAAGAGATAAATCGATAAAAAAGTTTCCTATTCAGTTGATGTTTGCCAGGTACGCCAAACCGATAAAAAACGTTGTGCAATAAGTCCTGTGACGACACCTGCTGGAATGCTTAAAAATAACATGACGGGTAGGTATAAAACAATGGCAGCACTACTGATGACAAAGTATCCACCTACGATTTGTCCGATGCAATGAAAGACTGATCCGATGACGCTCACACCAAGAACACCAAAGAATTTAGTTTTTTTGACGATTCCCATCGCAAGCACTGCAAATATCGCCCCGCTCATACTCATGTAAAAGACGGGACCCAATAGTTTTCCTGTTAAAAGTGACACCAAAAGAACACGCGTTAAAGTGAGCCATGATGTATCCCTAAAAGAATATGCATAAAGTACAACCAAAGTTACCACATTCGCAAAGCCTAACTTAGCGCCTGGAACAGGGATGATTGGTATCGCGGATTCGATAATATTCAGAACGATGGCGATAGCTAAGAAGTTCGCCAAAAGAATCATTTTTTTCGTTTTCTTCATGTATTAAATAATAAAATCCTCATCGTTATTTCCAAACTCTACGCGAACACGATTAGGAAGACATATCAATGGCCATCCTGTTGACTCGCCTTCACGACTGCAAATATTATTCGGTGATTCTTCCTGAATGATCTGAACACTTCGCTTACCAAAGTCATAATGAATCACGACAATTTGACGCACACCGTTGATCGTGTAATCACCTAACACAGTAATTGTGTTCTCATCTTCATCGATGATCGGATAAATATCATCATAAGTGCTTGGGACATCTTGATCATAGTTCTTGATGACTTGGCCATTCACAAAATCTATCGTTACGATCGGATCAGAGGATGCTCCATAGTAGACATAAGCAACCGATGCGTTCTCTTGAAATGCAAACAAACGAAAAGCGAGGTAAATAGCCCCTAAAATCACAAATAACAAACTTGCCAGCAAAATATCACGTTTTCGCTGAATCATTTGTTGCATCATGGACGTGTATCCTCAAAGACTGTAGACTTTAAAAAGGTAGTGATCGTCTCATCATAATTAAATCGAATCACTTCAAGTTCATATGTATCCTGGTACTGATTCATGAATGATTCAAACTCCTGACTCGGCATAGAGAAAAGTGCTGTAGAAAGTGCGTCAAGCAAACCTGCATCATATCCCAAAATGGTGACTGTATGATAATATTGCATAGGCATTTTCGTTTTAGGAGAAATGATGTGATGATATCGGAGTCCTTGATATAACGCGTATTGCTCATAATTACCACTTGTATTGATTCCGATATTTTGCACATAGATCATTCCATAGGTTCTATCCACCGATCCCGTCTTCACGGGATTAGCAAGTGAAACGTGAAAAAGCCCTGTGTCGCGATTTTGATTCTCTCCAACGCTGATTGAACTACTTCCCGCACTGATTGAAAAATAAGTGACTTCTTCAGACATCAAATAATCAAATGCTTGTTGCGTTGCATACCCTTTAGCAAAAGCTCCTAAATCAATTTTCACATCTTCATGAAGGAGATGAACATAATATTTACCCGCATTTTCAAAGAGCGTGAAGGGTTCATCAATCACGTCAATTTGTGCGATTTGAGTAAGAACGTTTTGATAAACTTCTTGGGGTATCTCACTAAAGATATATCCACTTTCTTCGTTTAAAATAACCTCTTTCCACGCATCGACAATTTTTCCAATAGATACATCAAAGTATCCATTCGTCATGGTTTTGATTTCATTCGTGCGCAGTAATATTTGATAAAGTTCTTGATCGATTTCAACATCTTCATTAAGTGTTTGATTGATTTCATAGATATTGGATAAATACGGTGAATCCACAGGCAAACCGTCATAATTGTTAGTGAGCTCATGGTATTGTTTATAGATACCTTCGATCACATCATTGAGTTCATTGGCTCTATTTTCATTCTCAACGTAAACACTGACGCTAATCATTGTATCCATATAATCAAAATAGGTAAAGTTATAGGCTGTGGGCTTATTACATGCACTGAGCAACATGCTGATAAATAATGCGATCAATAACATCCATATTTTTTTCATAAAAAACCTCAATTCTTAAATAACGTAGGATTCATATAAAGTAAAGAAAAGGACAATAGATGTCCTAAACCTTTACGCCAACTTCTGTTCCGTCTGGATTTGGATTTGCCTTTAAATATTCTAAGATTGGATTAAAATGCTTATCAACTTTACCCGGTTTGCAACGGGAGAGGTTTTTTACTTCTCCATTGAGAATCCCCACAGCAAAAGCACGGCACCCAGGGGTTCCACATGCACCACAGTTATAATTGGGTAGTAATTTTTCAACTTCATCAATTCGGGGGTCTTCAATGACCTGTAAGTACTTATTAGCTAGGGATAAAACGATACCTAGCACTATACCTAATCCACCTAATACAAGAAAAGGCAATAGGGCTTCAATCATAATTTGACCTCCTTCATAAATTCAAGTGCATCATTAAAATTGCACGCAGCACGACCACTTTTTGTTGAACATGTTTCGCAAGATTGTGCCTCTAAGTAGGCTTGTTTGCATGATTCGGGGATGGCCACTTTCGAGTTCAAGTACATCGCGCCAATGTATAACCCGATAAATGTTGCGACGACACCCATCACAATTAAAATATTCATTAGATAATGCCTGCTAAACCCATAAATGCCATCGCCATCAAACTAGCAGTGACAAATGCTATAGGTAAGCCCTTCATAGCCTTGGGCACATTGGCTGTATCAAGACGAAGCCGGATTGCTGTAAATGTGATAATAATAAATGCATATCCCAACCCTGAGCCAAGCGCGAACATTAAAGCTTCAGGATATGATTGTGGAGTAGCCACATTGGTTAATGCTACACCTAAAACTGCACAGTTTGTAGCGATTAATGGTAGATATACACCTAATGCCTTATATAAGCTTTGGCTAAACCGTTTAATGACCAATTCGGTAAGTTGAACGAGTGACGCAATGACGAGAATAAACGCAATGGTGTCGATATAACGAATATTAAGCGGAATGAGTACATAGTAATAGATAGGATATGTAATGACTGCGGAAAGGAATATGACAGTGATAACTGCTAATCCCATTCCAACCACAGACTTCATCTTTGTAGATACGCCAAAGAACGAACACAGACCCAAAAATTGCATGAGTACAATATTGTTAATAATCATCGATGAGATTAAGATCGTGATAAGGTTCATTATTTCTTAACCCCCTTTGCTTGTTTAGAAGCTGTGATGACTGCCAGAATAATACCGATCACCAAGAACGCTCCTGGAGATTTCACCAAAATGGTAAATGCATATTTGCTTAAACCTAAAGATTCAAATAATGTGTACTCGAATCCTAAAGGCAATGTTCTACCCAAAATAATGGTGCCAGTGCCTAGAAATTCTCTAAAAAATCCAATCATTGACAATGATAAGCCAAAACCAAGACCTACACCGATTCCATCAAGCAGAGCTTTAGGCACACTGTTTTTGGAGGCAAAGGATTCAGCACGACCAAAGACAACGCAATTTACGGTGATAAGAGCGATGAAGACGCCAAGTTCATTAGCTAACGCTGGAGCAAAGGCATCTACAAGCATCTTTAAAATGGTGACTTCTGTAGCAATGATGATGACATAAACGGGAATTCTTACCGTATCAGGGACAAGTTTTCGAATGAGCGACACCGATGTGTTGGTCATCGAAAGAACGAGGACAACCAAGATCCCCATCCCAAATGCACCTTCAAATGTTGAGGTAACCGCTAGAGCAGGACACAAACCAAGCACCATGACAAAGATTCCATTTTCTTTCCAAATGCCTTTGGTAAAGGTTTCCCATAGTGTAGGTTCTCCTGAATTATCTACAGCAGCTTTTTTCACTACTTTTTTTGCTTCTGTCATTTTTTGATCACCTCACCAATCGCTAGTTCGTTATTCGTTGAATGGTAATTGATGACCATACCAACCATACTTTTTACAGTTCCTGTGCTAACCGATGCGGCGGATTCAAGGTCACCGACATTGACGATAGGAATCAAAATTAAATCAGAAAACTCAATGCCTTGAAAATACTCATAGACATAATCTTGTATACCACCCACATAAGTCGATGTTTGATTAATCGTTACCGATTGTACCCAAACTTTATTGTTAACATCAATACCTATCAAAAGATCAATGTAACCAAATTCATCTTTAGGGTCAATCTTGAATCCATTGCGGGTGATGACATGATACACCGTTCCAACCACTTCACCTTGTCGATTGGTTGCTGTTTGAACCGTATGAATGACTGTATAGTACCCAATGGTAGGAAGTGGGGTGACGACCTCAGCCTCGCCGAGTTCAACGACTTCACTAAAGAGATAATCCTTCGGCTCTTTGGGAATAGTCGTTTGATAAACAACTAGATAAATAACTGACAATGTTAACAAGATGAATGCGTTAATTAAAAGCCAGAGATTTTGTTTTTTCATTCAAGGATACCCCCTAACGCTGTAAGTAATAAATCAACAAGTGCTCG
Organism: uncultured Acholeplasma sp.; assembly: GCA_937868795.1. Lineage (GTDB taxonomy): Bacteria > Bacillota_I > Bacilli_A > Acholeplasmatales > Acholeplasmataceae > Peloplasma. The sequence goes on along the minus strand of CALMNM010000073.1, from coordinate 34,082 downwards.
AGAGTTAGATGCTCCTGATGCTAAATCATCTTGACCATCAAATGATGCAATATTGTCCCCAACAAGAGACTGTGCATAATTGACAACTTTTGGATAATATGCATTGTTGGTGGTGTGTCCATATTCATCTTTAGGCAAATCGATACCTAAAATGGTTCCATCATTACTTAATCCAATATAAAGGTTGATGATTCCTGTTGAACCCTCTTCACTGCTCTTAATTCCTGATCCGCGAAGATGATAATAAGCTCCGATGACCGTATCGTTTTCATCTTTAACAATCATCTTTAATAACACTTTGTCGGTTGGAGTAAAGGATGTATCTTCTTCCATCGTATAGCCTTCACCAAACCATGCAATAAGGGGATCATCGGGACCCACTACAGTATTTGCATGGGATGTCGCTACATCGTTTAATAAGGCAGTAAGTGTGGTTAAACTACCCGTCGCTCCGGCAATAATATCACCCACAGGAGTTACTTCAGAGACGGTTGCTCCTACAAACGATTGAAGATTTGATTTTGTTCCTTCCACTTGATACGTTTGATTTATTCCAATGAAATCAGCGCCTAAGATAGTTCCTGATGTGCTTACGCTGACAACGATACGCATGAATCCGAACTTATTCGTTCCATAAACTTCATAAATGTAACCAATAATCGCATCGCTTCCATCTTTAGCAATGACTTTACTTTGGATGGTGTCGGGATCAGTGTCCAATAAATCAAGTTCTTCAAATGATTCAATTCCTGGTAATACTCTTTCATAAGCTTCTACTTTTGCCTTAAGCACATTCGCTTCAATGATGGGTGCTGTGATGGCATTAACGGTGCCAATCAATAGTCCACAGACGATGGCAACCAATGTTAAGACAAGTGTGTAATGAGCCATTGTATTTTTAAAATTTTTCACTAGAAGGTACCTCCTGCTCCGAAGTATACCACTGCGCTAAAGATAAGAATCACAACGACATAACTGATGACTAATGCAGGTTTCACTTTATTGCTTGCCCATTTGGGATAATCGATAAGTGGAACAAACATATTTGCGAGTAATAGCGATGCAGCAACACCCTCAGCAGATGCGCCAAAGGTTCGGATTATAACAACCAATGTTCCGATAATTAATCCATAAATCCAACGCCCAGGTCGTGTGACAGGCGAGGTGACAGGATCGGTAACCATGAATGTTAAACCAAATAAAAGTCCACCAGTAAATAGATTGTAGAAAACAAATCGCATCCAGTCATCTGGATATTTTGCTAATCCCACGATGCTGATGAGTATTACAAATGTAAGTGCAGTTGAAAGAACCACGCGATAATCGATAGTTTTTCTAATTAATAGATAGGTGAGTCCAATGAGTATTGCAATCGCATTAATTTCACCCATGGTTCCAGGAATGTTACCGAAAATAACATCGATGAATGAATAACTGTTAAGTACCGAAGGGAACCCTAATGAGTTTTTTAATGCCCCAAGCGGAGTTGCTCCTGCAACTAAATCGATGCCCACATAGGCGTTGGCAAAAAAGGCCGTGAGTGCAATAGAGATAAATCTACGTCCAGCAGCAGCTACGTTAAAAATATTAGCTCCCAAGCCACCAAATAACATTTTTACCACGACAATAGCAAATGTTGCCCCGATAAAAACAGCATAGAGTGGAAGTTTTGGTGGGATAATCATGGCGAAAATAATCGCACTCACTGCTGGTGCTGTGATATTGTTAATCGTGTAATCGGCATATCTAGATTTGATCTTTGCCCATTTCCCCTCTACTTTCCCGGGTTTATGTGTCATACCAAAAATCAATCCTTCAAATCCAATCATGATCACTAATGAAAGCAGGATTCGGATAATTGCATCCCATCCAAAACGGAAAATGGCGAAGGCAACGACAGGGATTAGTGCAATAAGCACGTCAACCATCATGCGCTTTGTACTAATATCTTTACGAATATAGGGACTTGTCTTTTTTATTGTTTGCATGTGTTTTTCCTCCTATTTCGCTGCGAATTTCTTGCCAAGACGCATGTATTCAGTCAAATGAATCTTTGATGGGCATACATATGAACATAAGCCACATTCGATGCATTTACTTACTTCAAGTGTCTTCAAGATTTCTTTATCTCGTGTTTTATATGCATTCATGATTTGAGTGGGTTGTATTTGGACTGGACAAGAATAGACACATGAAGCACAGTGGATACAAGGTTCTTCTTTTTCTTGGACATCATTGAGTACGATGAGGCTCGTTGTCGTATGGGTCATCACGATGTCATCTTGTTGAATATTCGTCCCCATCATGGGTCCACCAAGGATCATCACCTTGGGTAGATGTTCGTCTTTATAACCACCCGCAATTTCAATAAGATCTGATACCAATGTACCAATTCGTGCTCTAAAACTCTTATTTTCAACACCATCACCACTGATGGTGAAGAGTCTTTCGAGTACGGGAATATCTTTTTTGACCGCATTGTAGATACTTTGGAGTGTCGATACGTTGAAATTTAACACCCCATATTTGGATAACAATTCCCCTTGAGGAATTTTAATGCCAAGAGCGTTTTTGATCATGGCAAGTTCCCAACCTTGAGGGTAGAAATTACCTACGGTTGCGACTTTGATATCATAATCAGTAAATTCTTGAAGAACAAATTTTAAACGTTCTTCAATTTCTTTATATTTCTTTTTGATGGCGATGACCCCACGTTTTGCACCAGAAGCTTTCATCGCATAAATTAATCCTTTAATGACTTCTCTAGGATTATTCATCATCAGTGAGTAGTCAGCAATCAAGTTGGGTTCACATTCAACACCATTGGCGATGACAACATCGATGGGATCTTTGGTTTCAAGTTTAATGTAGGTAGGAAATGCACTGCCTCCTAAACCAACCAGACCTGCATCTTTGATGATTTGGATGAAGTCTTCTTTCGTAAGAGCATCAATCTCTTCGTCAGAGCGTTCTTTAATGGATTCATGGAGTTCATATTTTTTATCGTTTTTAACGATTAAGCAATCGACCATTTTTCCACTATTATCGATGTGTTTTTCGTAACCCACAACTTCACCGCTTACCGTAGCGTGCATGGGTTGTTCAAAGAACGCACCTTTTCGTGTACCAACGACTTCGCCGACTTTGACAAATTGTCCACCTCTGACGCAGGTGACACCATCAGGACAACGCTGTGAGGTGACAGGGTAATAAACGTAATCAGCGTCTAAGTAGTGAAGTATGGGTAATTCTTTGAGTTGCTTCTTCCCGTCTGGGATATATCGTGTTTTTTCAATCATCGCTCGATTTCCTTCCTGTAAAGTGGATATTGTTGTGTGAGAAGCGTGACTTCATGATGGATTTGTTCAAGAACTTCGGGTTCATCTTTGTGAGACAATGCTCGATCAATCCAATATGCTATTTTTGTCATGTCATCTTCTTTAAAGCCGCGCGTTGTAACTGCAGGTGTACCTAAACGGATGCCTGATGCATATGCAGGTTTTTCTTTGTCGAATGGGAGCCCATTCTTGTTGCAAGTTATTGCCACTTTTCCTAAAAGTCTTTCCGCGTCTAATCCAGTAATCCCAAGTTTTCCTTTAATATCAATGAGCATTAAATGATTATCGGTTCCACCACTGACGACACGATATCCAAGATCTGTCATCGCCTTGGCTAAGGCTTGAGCATTTTTGATCACTTGTGTTTGGTATTCGATAAACTTAGGTGATAATGCTTCATGGAATGCAACAGCTTTGGCAGCAATCACATGCATGAGAGGTCCACCTTGCATGCCAGGGAATACTGCTTTGTCTACTTTTTTTGCAACTTCTTCATCATTGGTTAAGATGATTCCGCCACGGGGTCCTCGCAGAGTTTTGTGTGTCGTTGAGGTTACAACATGCGCGTAGGGGAGAGGTGATGGATGAAGTCCAGCAGCAACCAACCCTGCGATATGTGCCATATCAACGAGTAAGTATGCACCAACTTCGTCAGCAATCTCTCTAAAGCGCTTAAAGTCAATGATTCTTGAATAAGCGGAAGCACCAGCGACAATCAGTCGTGGCTTGATCTCTTTTGCGAGTTCTAAGACATGGTCATAATCAATTCTTTCGGTCTTCTCGTCGACGCCATAGAAAAAGGATTGGTAGAGTTTTCCGGAAAAATTGAGGTTAAAACCATGTGTTAAATGTCCACCTTCAGCAAGTGACATCCCTAAAATCTTATCTCCCGGAGATAACAATGCCATATAGGCTGCCATGTTGGCTTGAGATCCTGAATGGGGTTGAACATTGACAAATTTCGCCCCAAAAAGTGTCTTTAATCGTTCTATTGCTAAAGCTTCTATTTCATCAACAAACTCGCAGCCACCATAATAGCGCTTCTTCGGGTAGCCCTCAGCGTATTTGTTGGTCAGAATCGAACCTTGAGCATCCAATACTGCTTGTGAAACAAAGTTTTCAGAAGCAATCAATTCGATATGCGCTTCTTGACGATCCTTTTCTTTAAGAATCAAAGCATCGATGATTGGATCAATATGTGATAAGTTCATTCTGTCCTCCTCGTGATTTCCTTAGGTTATTATAACATAATAAAGAGCAAATGAAAAGACAGTTTCCAACGAATGGAAGACCGTCTTTTGTTTAATTTTTAACAATAATTAACCTTAATTTTCTCAATTTATAAATCGTCTTTATAAGGAAACATTGTGATAAACATCTTGAACATCATCAAGTTCATTGAGCATATTCATCAGACGTTCAAACTTTTCTAGATCTTCGTTGTCATCAAGTGTCGTTTCCATGATGGGTAACCACATGATTTCTTCGGTGTCATAATCCAAGTCAGGTCTCGCTTCACTAAATGCCGTACGAATCGCATTGAAATTGGTCGCATCACTATAAATGGTGACCCCTTCTTCATCGGTTTCGATATCGCTGACATCAAGATCGTTGAGGACAAGAATCTCTAACACTTCATCTTCAGTAATGCCCTTCATTGAGAACACAGCACTGTGGGTAAACTGATGAATAACAGATCCTGAAATTCCAAGTTTACCTCCGGTTTTCGTGAAGCAATTTCTCACTTCGGAAATGGTACGATTGACGTTATCCGTATAGCATTCAACGATGAGTTGTGAGCTCCCTGGACCAAAACCTTCATATCGAACTTGAGTGACATTATCTTCACCGCCACCTTTAGCTTTATCGATATTACGCTTGATGACATCGGCGGGTACTTGTTCTCTTTTCGCCTTTTCGATCATGCGCTTTAAGGTTTGGTTGGTGTCTGGATCAGGACTTCCTGATTTTGCAGCTAAGTAGATTTCTCTTCCATATTTGGCATAGAGTTTACTTTTGACCGCAGCCGATTTGGCCATGGCCACTTTACGTACTTCAAATGCTCTTCCCATAGTTTAAACATCCTTTACTTACTAAATTTTTCATTATATGTCTTAATGCTTTGTGCAATGATTTTTTGTGCTGCTTCTCTACCTTCGATATCAAGGATATACGTTTTCTTACCTTCAAGTGATTTGTACACTTCGAAAAAGTGTCCCATTTCTGTCAGTAAATGTGCAGGTAATTCACCAATATCCTTATATTGAGCGAGGGAGGGATCCCCAAAGGGAATCGCGATGATCTTTTCATCAATTTCATCAGAATCGATCATCTTCATGACACCGATGGGATAACAATGGACCAAACTTAAGGGTTCAATATCTTCTTGACATAGTACTAAGACGTCAAGGGGGTCATTGTCACCAGCATAGGTTCTTGGAATAAATCCATAATTGGCTGGATAGTGGGTGGACGTGAAGAGGATACGATCTAAAATGATCATGCCTGTCTCTTTGTCAAGTTCGTATTTTTTCTTACTACCTTTGGAAATTTCGATACATGCGATAAAGTGATCCGGCTGGATACGCGATGGATCGATATCATGCCATATATTCATGAGATCAGGACTCCTTTTTTATGTTCATTACCATTTTATCATCTTTGACCCGAAAAAAAACACCCAAAAAGAGGGTGTTCTATAAGAAGAGCCCTATTAGGTATCGTTTTGTTACCTATCCCCTAAGGGTCTTCTTGTTGTATTTAAGTATCCTTTCGGTTACGAACTTTAAACAACCCTATCATTCGTCTAATGATCGTAGTCGCAATCTTTTGGCATTGCGGTAGAGACGTCATCACCATGTGCTATGACTTATACGATAATTAAATACATAAACATTATAGCAGTCAATAGTTGGGTTGTAAAGGTTAAATTTATGCTTCTTTTGAATGTGACAAATACAGTTTATAAGTATTCTCAAGAAGTGCGTTGATCGTCATCGGTCCCACGCCTTTGGGTACCGGTGTTATGTAAGAACAGATATCTTTTACCTCATCAAAGTCGACATCACCGATCAGTTTCCCATCAACCCGATTGACACCAACATCGACCACAATGGCTCCTTCTTTTACCATGTCTTTCGTGACAAGATGGGGTTTCCCGGAGGCAACCACGAGCAGGTCTGCTTGTCTGGTATGGAACCCTAAATCCTTAGTCTGTCTGTGACAGACAGTGATGGTAGCTCCTTGGTCCATGAGGAGTCTTGCAACAGGGAAGCCAACGATATTGGATCGACCCACAATCACAGCATTTAGTCCCGAAATTTTGATGTCATAATGGGCAAGAAGTGTCATGATGCCTTTCGGTGTGGCTGGTTCAATGGTGGGACGCTTTTGATAGAGATTCCCTTGGTTAATCACATGGAATCCATCGGCATCTTTTTCTTTCTTGATCAAATTAATCAACACTTCTTCATCGAGATGTCTGGGAATGGGGAGTTGTAAAATCATCCCATCGACCGTAGAATCTTGGTTGAGTGTTTCGATAAGTGCGGCGACATTTTCTTGTTTGGTATCTTCTGGTAAATGATGTAGTTCGTGAAGAATTCCAGCAACCGCACACGCTTTTCCTTTGCCTTTAACATAGGACAATGAGGCTGGGTTATCACCGATCAAGATGATCGCCAGTTTGGGAAGTCGTTCCCCTTTTCTTAGGTGTTCATCAGTCAGTTGTTTAAGTGCTAAGTTACGTTCATTTGCAACCGCAAAACCGTCAAGTAAGATCATCAGATCACTCCTTATCTGTGACGTGACCTTCCGCATCAATGATGATATCTAATGCACGAGGGGTCTTATTGAGACCTGGCATAACCATAATCCCCTTGGTTAGTGCCACTAAGAAACCCGCACCAAGTGAAGGTCTGATTTCAGAAATGGTTAAGGTAAAGGGCTCGGGTAAGCCATGTATGCTGGGATCGCCCGTAATGGAAAGTGGGGTCTTTGCCATACATACCGGTAAGTTCCATCCCAATCCTTCATAAGTTTCGAGTTGAGCTGTCGCACGTTTGGTGAAAACCACTTCTTTTGCACCATAGATGTCTTTCGCGATTTTTTCAATCTTTTCTTTAGGTGAATCTTGAGCGGTATAAATGGGGTTAATGGTGGATGGCTTTTCAGCGATGTCGACGATGATATTCGCGAGATCAACCATACCTTCACCACCCTTAGCAAATCCATCACAAAGGGCAATCTTATGACCTTCAGTTTTTGCCCAATCAAGGATGTAAGAAACTTCTTCTTCAACGTCATTATAATAATGGTTCACCGCGATGACATAGGGCAATCCGATGCGTCTAATATTGGTTAAATGCTTGGCGAGTAAGGGTAATCCTTTCTTCATCGCTTCAAGGTCAGGTTTACTAAAATCTTCAGCACCACCATGGGATTTTAACGCACGAAGTGTGGTGACGATGACAATAGCATCGACGTTTTTACCAAGATGTGGCATTTTGATATCTAAGAATTTTTCCATCCCTAAATCTGCACCAAATCCAGCTTCTGTCACGGCATAATCACCAAGTTTTAACGCTAGCTTAGTTGCTACAATCGAGTTACATCCATGTGCAATATTCGCAAAGGGACCTGCATGAACGAAGGTGGGAACGCCATCAATCGTTTGAACTAAATTGGGGTTTAGAGCATCCTTAAGAAGCCACACTAAAGCATCTGCACCACCGAGATTTGAAACGAAGATAGGTTGTTGATCTTTATTGTAACCAATCAAAATGTTATTAATTCGACGCTTTAAATCCATTAAGTCTGTCGACAGTGCTAAGATCGCCATGATTTCACTCGCTGCCGTGATCACAAACCCATCTTTACGCTGGGGTGTTTCGATTTCTCTTAAGTTACGATCATTCATATCCATGCAACGTTTCCACGTGATGGTTTCTAAATTGAGTTCATTGCCTTGATACATGTGGTTATCAATAAGCGCAGCGAGCAAGTTGTTCGCCGCAGTGATTGCATGCAAATCTCCTGTAAAATGAAGATTGATATCATCTTCTGGAACTACTGTGGATTTACCACCACCGGTTGCACCACCTTTAAGTCCAAAAACAGGACCCAGCGAGGGTTCACGAAGTGCTAAAACAGGGTGTTTTCCAATGTACTTAAGCCCTTGTGTAAGACCGATGGATACGGTCGTTTTTCCTTCGCCTGCAGGGGTTGGATTGATTGCAGTTACGAGAATGAGTTTGCCATCCCGTTTATTCTCTAACCGCTTTAATACTTTTAAATCAATTTTGGCCTTGTCAAAGCCATAGGGAATACACTCTTCTGGAGCAACCCCCATTTTTTCGCATAATGAAGCAATTTTTTCCATAATATTCTCCCTTGACAATAAAAAAGTATCTCGCATTTAAGATACTTTCATTATAGCACAACGATTATTTTTTATAAAGGTAATTCGCCTTAAGGATGCCTTCAGCCATTTGAATTAATTCTTCTTTGGGTTCGCTAATCCCAAGTAATGGATAATTTAATCCTAGCTCTTTCCACTTCATGATTCCCTTGGTATGGTAAGGTAGAATCTCAATATTTACCACGTTCGTGAGTGTATCGAGAAAGGCTCGAAGCTTCTTTAAGTCTGTTGGATCATCCGAGATAGTAGGAACCAACACGTGACGAATGATGACAGGTACATTGAGTTCATCAAGATATCTTGCAAACTCAAGCACTTGTGTATTTGTACTTCCCGTTAATACTTCATGTTTTTTAGGATCGATGTGTTTGATATCAAGCAACACTAAATCTGTGACATTCATCAGTTCTTTAAAGCGTGCTTGGGCTTTCACATTAAAACATGCTGCGGATGTATCCAAGCAGGTATGAATGCCTCTTTTTTTCGCTTCGTTGAAAAGTTCAATGAGAAAGGGGAGTTGAAGTAGGGGTTCACCACCCGAAACTGTGATTCCACCTTTTTTATAAAAGCGTTGGTATTTCTGGTAATCCTCTAAAATATCATCCACGGACATCTGTTTGTTTTGACGTGTACTCCATGTATCCCGGTTATGACAATATTGACATTGAAAGGGACACCCTTGAAGAAATAACACATAACGGATGCCTGGACCATCGAATGCACCTAAGGTTTCGATGGAGTGGACATTTCCAAAACGATTAAAGTCCTTCATGGAACGTTCTGGAAATCACTTCTTTTTTCTGTTCATCTGTCAGATTTGAGAAGTTGACCGCGTATCCAGAGACGCGAATGGTTAAATTGGGATATTTTTCAGGATGGTTATAAGCATCAATCAATTTTTCTCTATTGAAAATGTTGACATTTAAGTGATACCCACCACTCATGAAGTAACCATCTAAGATATCCACGAGATTTTCGACTTTGATATCGCCTTCATAGGTGAATCCATCCGCAGATTCAAGAGATGATCCTTTACCTAAAGCTTGTGGAACAAGTGTGAAAGTATTGGAAATCCCATCTTGACATGATTCGCAAGGAATCTTTGACACAGAAAGTAATGATTTTAAGGCTCCCGATTTGTCTCTACCGTGCATGGGATTCGCACCAGGTGCAAACGCTTCTCCCTTACGGCGACCATCGGGGGTATTTCCGGTTTTTTTACCGTAGACGACATTGGATGTAATCGTGAGAACGCTCATCGTAGGTACTGAGTCTCTATAGGTATATTGTCCACGTATCTTACTCATAAAACGTTCAACGACTTCCACGGCTAAGTGATCGACACGATCATCATTGTTACCATAGAAGGGGAATTCGCCTTCCGTTTTAAAATCAATAATCAGTCCTTTATCATCATAAATTGGACGAACTTTCGCATATTTAATCGCAGATAATGAATCAGCAACCACCGATAATCCCGCGATTCCTGTCGCGAAATTACGCGTTACTTCTGCATCATGAAGTGCCATTTGAAGACGCTCATAGGCATATTTATCGTGCATGTAATGTATAATGTTTAACGCGCTAACATACGTTTTAGCAAGCCAATCAAGCATTTGATCAAAACGTTGAATCACGACATCATAATCGAGGACATCCGCTTTAACGACATCACCGAGTGGTCCGACTTGTTCGCCTGAAATTTCATCTTTTCCACCATTTAGAGCGTAGAGAAGTGCTTTAGCTAAATTGGCACGTGCGCCAAAGAATTGCATTTCATGACCGATAGACATCGGGGATACGCAGCACGCAATCCCGTAATCATCGCCATGAGAAGGACGCATTTGTTCATCATTTTCATATTGAATCGATGACGTATCAATCGATACTTTCGCACAGTACCGTTTGAAGTTTTCAGGTAAATTCTCATGCCAAAGGACGGTTAAATTAGGTTCAGCTGAGGTACCTAAGTTATATAAGGTTTGTAGGTAACGATAACTGTTCTTCGTGACCCAAGAACGTCCGTCATTGGTTAAACCGGCTAAGGATTCAGTGACCCAGGTGGGATCACCTGTAAAGAGTTCATTGTATTCTGGGGTTCTTGCGAAGCGTACCATTCTGAGTTTCATGATGAAGTGATCGATCATTTCCTGAGCTTCAACTTCAGTGATCACACCATCTCTAAGATCGCGTTCAATATAAATATCTAAGAAGGTTGCTGTACGACCTAAACTCATCGCCGCCCCATTTTGTTCTTTGACTGCAGCTAAGTAGGCAAAATAGGTCCATTGAATGGCTTCTTTGGCATTACTTGCGGGTTTGGATAAATCAAATCCATAGGAATTTCCCATTTCCTTGAGAAGTTCTAAAGCCTTGATCTGTTCTTGAATTTCTTCACGCAAACGAATGTTGTATTCGTTCATCGGAAAACTGAATTTTGTCTTTTCTTTTTTCTTTTGTTCGACTAAAAAGTCAGTTCCATAGAGGGCAACGCGTCGGTAATCCCCAATGATTCTTCCGCGGCCATACCCATCGGGAAGACCCGTGATGATCCCAGAACGTCTGGCACGTCTGATATCGGCATTGTAGACATCAAAAACCCCTTGATTATGCGTCTTACGATATTCAGTGAAGACGTGCATGAGTTCATCATCGATATGATACCCATAGGATTCCGCTGCTTTTGCTGCGACTTGAATCCCACCATAGGGATGGAACGCACGCTTAAAAGGTTTATCGGTCTGAAGACCAACGATTTTCTCAAGACCAGCATCCATATATCCTGGACCATGGGAAGTGATCGATGCCACGACATGGGTATCGAGTTCAATGACTCCACCCTTTTGTTTTTCTTCTTCTAAATAGCCTTTAAACATGTCATTGAGTTTAAGGCTTGCTTCAGTGGGTCCTACCAAAAAGGATGAGTCCCCAAAATATTCTGTATAGTTTTTGATCATGAAGTCTCTGACATCAACTGATGTCATCCAAAGACCTTCACGGAAATTTCGCCATGCTGTCATATGTTAAATACCTCCGTATTTGATTTTATCTCGTCATGTTGCGTCATCATTATATCGATAAAAAAATAAAAATGCTACGAATTCTATAACAGACCTAGCATGAAAACGTTTTTCACTTATACTGTGTATAAATCGTATAAAAAAGAGGCTTTCGCCTCTATAATTGAAGAATTGTTTTGATTTTTTGGGGTAATCCATCGATTTCCTTTAACGATAAGCTGCATAAGGCAAATCGAACACCACCGTTCATCGGAACGGCAAAAATATGATGTTTCGCTAGCGTTAGATAATCTTCATCGGGTTTGGGTGTTAAGACGACTGTATAGAATCCACTGCGGAATGGATGAGTTTTTAATCCGATCGCTTTCGCTTGGGTAATAAAGGATTCACTTCGCTTTTGAACTAGGTCGTTGATTTTATGTAGATCGACTTTAAATTGATCATAGTTTTCTTTGATAGAGAATTTGTTAAATAACTCGATCGATGCGGTTGGTGTTGCTGACCATGAGCCACGTGCTTCATTGACAAACTTAGGGTGGATGTCTTTAATGACGTTTTCTTTTTTGGATAGGTAGATCGCTGCCCCTAAACGAAGACCATAGACACCAAATGTCTTGGATCCAGAAAAGGCAATCACTGTCGTGACATGAGATTCAAGCATGGGAAGATATGAGAGTTTCTTACGATTATTTTCTTCATGTGAGTATTCAAGATACGCAAGATCATACAAGAAAATGATGTCGTTATCTTGATGTTGATTCATACTTGTTAGAATCGCTTTGAATTCAAACTCAGAAAGCGTAAATCCTGTAGGATTATGACAAGGATCGTTGATGATGACGATGATTCGCTTTTGTTTTTTGGCAAGTTCACTCAAACGCTCGTCAAAGGATTCTAAATCAAAGTGATCCCCTTTGAAAAGATTATGTTCGAAAATGTTCAGTTTTGCACGATCTGCAAAACGTTCATATTGCCAACGGATGTCAGAGACAAAGATGGATTCTTTGGGTGTTCCAAATACAGAAAATGTCGATGCGATCGCGCCACTTCCCCCAGGTGTCGCACATGCATTCATGAAAAAACTTTCTTTAATCTTGGGTAAATAATCTTTAAAGACCCAGCGATAGAGATTCTCTTTAAAGAGTGCTCCTCCATCAACTGCTGGATAAGGAAGCATTTCATCATCCGTCAAGTTTCTAATTGCTTTACTGACTGTAGGCATACCCCCAATCGCCTTTTTTTCATCATAAAACATCCCTATTGATGCATTGATCACATCATCATAGAGTTTCGATGCCTCCAAGGCATCCTTTGAAATCTTCAATATATCGACTGCCACAACGTTCACCTCTTCTTTAATTATATATGAAGTCATCTAAAAACAGGTCAAACAAATAGAGCCAGTGTTGTTTTTCAAACTTAGTCACCAGGGTAATATGAACGTGTCCTTTCAGATACCCTAGTCGCACCTGGGCGACAAAATCGTTAGCTTTTTCAAACAGTTTCTTTCCATCAATTTTTTGTGAAGCTTCCATCGATAAAACAAGTGTGACTTGATTCGCTTCAACAATCGTTTTATGGACACCGATATGTGAGGATAACTTCTTGAATAGCTTTTCATACATATAAAGGAGTAGATCAGCATCCAGTTCCCCAAAGCGATCGGTCAGTTCAAGTTTTAAGTCATCGACATCCTTAATCCGATTGAGTTCAGCAATTCGTTTATGAATTTCAATACGAACGGAGTCTTCTGAGACATAGGATGGGTCGACATGACGAGGTGCATAGACTTCATCGACTTGCGTCTCTTTGGGGCGTTCAAGGGTGACTCCTGTAATCGCTTCTTCTAATAATTTCATGTAGAGTTCTAATCCAACAGAATCGATGAAACCTGATTGTTCAGAACCTAGGATATCCCCTGCTCCGCGAATGGATAAATCACGCATCGCAATCTTAAATCCACTGCCAAGGGCGGTAAAATCCTGAATCGCGGATAACCGTTTCTTCGCTTCATCATTGATGTTTTTATGAGCATCATACATTAAATACGCGTAGGCAATACGGTCACTACGTCCGACACGACCACGGATTTGATAGAGTTGGGATAGCCCTAGTTGATCCGCATCATGAATAATTAAGGTATTGGTATTAGGAATATCGACACCTGTTTCAATAATGGTGGTGGATACCAACACATCATAGGCGTGATCGATGAAGTCACTCAAGACATTTTCAAGTTGATCTCGATTCATCTTCCCATGAGCAAACGTAATCTTCGCTTCGGGGACTAGTTTCTCTAAGCGATGTACCATGCCTTCAATGCCTTGAACTTTGTTGAAAAGATAGAAAACTTGTCCTCCACGCGCAATTTCACGACTGATGGCTTCTTTGATCAGCGCTTCTTGACGCTCAACGACATAGGTTTGGACTGGGTAGCGATTTCTTGGTGGTGTTTCAATCATCGATAAATCTTTTAATCCCATCATCGACATTTGTAAAGTTCTAGGAATAGGGGTTGCAGAAAGGGTGAGTGTATCCACATTCACTTTGAGCTCACGAATTTTTTCTTTATGTTCGACACCAAAACGCTGTTCTTCATCGATGATGAGCAGTCCTAGGTCTTTAAACTTCACGTCTGAGGATAACAAGCGATGCGTCCCAATGACCACATCAACAAATCCTCGTTTTAAATGATCGAGTGTTTCCGTTTGCTTTTTAGGGGTCACAAACCGGGAAAGCAGTGCGACATTTGCACCATATTTTTCAAAACGTTCTTTAAACGTATAATAGTGCTGTCTTGCTAAAACGGTCGTAGGGACGAGATAAAGCACTTGTTTTTGATTCATCACTGCCTTGAAGGCTGCCCGAAGGGCGACTTCAGTTTTTCCAAAACCGACATCGCCACAGATCAGACGATCCATCGGCCGTTCTTTTTCCATATCATATTTGGTTTCAACAATCGCTTTTTGTTGATCTTTGGTTGTCTCATACATGAAATCGCGTTCAAAAGCGAGTTGCATATCTGTATCTTTATCATAAGCGTAACCTACACTCTTTTCACGTTGAGCATAGAGTGCTATCAAACGATCTGAAAGATCTTTAATACGCATTCTCACCTGTGCTTTGGTCTTGGACCATTGTTTGCCGCCCAGTTTTGAAAGTTTGGGATGTATGCCATCATGAGAGGAATACTTTAACACCATATCAATTTGATCCATGGGAACATAAAGAGCTTCCTCATTTGCATAGATAATGTAAAGATAGTCCCTTTTATCTCCCGAGAGCTCCATCGTTTTTAATCCCATATATTTTCCGATGCCATAATCGTAATGGACGACAAAATCCCCTGGTGTTAAATCTTCAATACGTCTGATCTTCGTTGCTTGATTTAAGACGCTTCGATATTTAATCGCAGGACGAACACGATACGTAAATAAACTGGATTCATCGACAAAAAAGAGTTTTTCATGTTTGAGCATGAGTGACCCTGAGCTTGGTGTATTAAGCACATACAACCCAGGTTCTTCACGCATGGTGTCACTAAACAAAATCCCTTTTTGACTCAAAAACGACATCATCTCATCAAGATAATGCTTTTGGGTGATCGACACGTAGATATGATACGAAGTCATATCATGGATATCCAAGGCAAACGCTTGGAGATTTCCTTGGTAATTAGGGACACTGACCACACCTAAATCAATGGTATCAAACGCTGAGTTCATTCCAAAATTATCGATTTCAATATGTTTCTTTTGAAGTTGTTCCTCCAATGTGACACGAAATGGAATGTCTAAAAATTGATGTCCATTCATTGTGGTCGCGTAGGTCATTAAATCATCATGGATGCTTTCTTCATTTAGCGTCATCTTATGGACATCGACAAAAATGAGATGATAATCTTGAGCAAAGTCTAGGAGTGTCGTTTTCTTAGCATTGAAAAAGGGGATGTATATATTCAGTCCATCCAGTTTTTTTCTCTCTTCAATCGCGTCTAGGTCTTGAGTTAGTTTCTCCTGTTCTCGCTCAGATAAGGTCTTATCCTGGAAGAATTTTCTGATGTTATATAAAGCATCTTCTTTCATTTGGTCGGTGAAAAAGAGCTCATGCATGGGAGCAATCTCGATGCTTTCAATGCCCACTAAAGATCGTTGTGTTTCCACATCAAAGACTTTGATCTGATCAATCTCTTCATCAAAAAAGTCTAAACGATAAGGTTGATCATTATTCAAGGTAAAGATATCGACAATATGACCACGCACACTAAACTCACCGGGCTTTTCAACGGTGTAGGTGCGTTGATATCCACTATAAACTAAGTATGTCACCAGTTTATCCATCGGATACATCATGCCTTTAAATAGATGTTTGACACTGTTTAAATAATCTTCTTTTGTGAGTTGGCGTTGGGATAATCCCTGCATGGTGGTGACCACGACAAAGGGTTGATCGGTCATGAGCTGTTTTAGCGTAAATAGTCGTTCGCTCTTGAATTCGGGGCTACCTAACGCCATGATGGCGGTTAATGTTTGATCGGCTGGATAAAACAAAACATCCTCGCTATCAAGGATTTGGGAAAGCGTATCATAGGTTTTTTGTGCCTCATAGAGATTCGGTAAAACGATGAATACCGTCTTTTGATGGTTTAAGAAATCCATCGCAACCAAATAACTGTTAAAGACATCGTTGGATGACTTTAACCGCAGGCTTTCATCAAACCGATCGATGAGCGCACGAAGACGCGATTGTTTATTCAGCAGTTCAAGCATAAAGAACTCCTAGATAGTAAAACCCAAACCTAAGTTTGGGTATTATACTTCGTCATGATGTCTTTAAAGGGCATATCCTTTGAAAACAACTCAATGATTTCGGTGGAAAGTTTAATCGCTTTTTGCATCGTGATCAGTTCATCTGTGGTAAATTGTCCAAGAACGTACTGATCAAGGGGAATATGTGGTTGATTGCTGATGCCAATTCTCACCCGTTTGAATTGTTCACTGTGCAATAGACCAATCATATTTCTTAAGCCATTGTGTCCACCATGGCCACCAGCTTCACGAAGTCTTAACTTCCCTGTGTCTAAATTGATATCATCCACGATGACGAGGATGTCATCGATTGAAACATCATAATAATTCATTAATTTCGAGACAGCTTCTCCAGACACATTCATGAAAGTGGAGGGTTTCACGAGCATTACTTTTTTTCCCTCAATCAAGACTTGTGCGACTTCTGCATTAAATTTCGCATCAAATCTTGCTTGAACACTCATCATTTTTAATACTTCATCAATCACCATGAACCCGATATTATGTCTAGTCTTTTGATATTTTAGTCCTGGATTCCCTAGACCAACAATCAGCTTCATACTTGATTCTCTTTATGGGTGATCTTATCAAAAATTTGGCTGATGGGTTCATCTTTCACAATATGAAGGATGGATTGACCAAGAAGTGGTCCAATGGAAAGTTGCGTGATTTTCGGTGATTTTTTCGCTGGATCCAACGCGATGGTATCGGTGACAACGACTTCACACAACGGAGAGTTTTCAATGCGTTCAATGGCGGGTCCAGAGAAGACGGCATGGGTTGCACATGCATAGACTTTCGTCGCACCGGCTTCAATCAATGCTTCAGCACCGGCAACTAATGTTCCTGCGGTGTCGATGATGTCATCGACCATGATGGCAACTTTACCGGATACATCCCCGATGATGTTCTGGACTTCTGCTTTATTGGGTTCAGGACGTCTCTTATCGATGATCGCGAGGGGTGCATTAAAGATGCGTGCGAAGATTCTTGCTCGTGTCACGCCACCATGATCAGGTGAAACGACGACGATATTGGAAAGTTTTTTTGTATACATAAAGTAATCGGCGAGAAGGGGAGATGCTGGAAAATTATCGATAGGGATATTGAAGAAACCTTGAATCTGGGCAGCGTGAAGATCGATACAAATCAAGCGGTCAATTCCTGCAACTTGTAGCATATCAGCGACTAATTTCGCTGTGATCGGTTGACGTGACTTTGCTTTTCTATCCTGTCTTGAATATCCATAGTAGGGCATAATGACGGTGATATTTTTCGCTGAAGCACGCTTAAGTGCATCAGACATAATAAGTAATTCCATCAGATGTTCATTCGCAGGTGCTGAGGTGGATTGGACAATAAAAACATCGTTCCCTCTCACACTTTCTTCGATGTTGACAGTGATTTCTCCATCGGCAAATTTAACAACTTCCACCGAACTGATTTCTAAATTCGCTGCTTTGGCAATTTCTTCTGCCAATGGACGATTTGAATTCAATGCGAACAGTTTGATTTTCTTTCCTTCAACGATATTCACGATGTTAAACGCTCCTTATTTTCTCTCGATTTCATTATACATGAAAGCCCCCATCTTTTCACGCTTTTCCCAAAAAAAAATCTTCTTGCAACTGGGTGCAAAAAAGATTTTTATCACATAATCATTATTCTTTCAAAATTATTCTTCATCGTCAGAGACGGGATTGAGTAACGCTTCATTATATGCTACAACAATGGCATCTTCAATCATCTTACGCATTTCACCATGAATGGGGTGTGCGATGTCTCTAAATGTTCCGTTGGGCGTCTTTTTACTTGGCATCGCGACGAAGATGCCGTTTTCGCCTTCAATGATACGAATGTCATGTACTACAAAACTTTCGTCGAAAGTAATGGTAGCCACACCTCTAAGTCTGCTTTCGCTACTAACAAGTTTTACTCTCACATCAGTAATCTTCATATTGCCCTCCAAGACGTCCATGATTTTATACCCAAATTATAGCATATTTCATACTGTGATTAAACAAAATTTAAGTTTTTGGTCTTGTTTTAACGGGATTTAGCCCTATTTTGGCCATTTTTTCTTCTAATTTTCGCTGATTTTCCTTAAATGAAACAAGAAAGAATGTCGATCCGCTACCGCTCATCATGACATCACGGCTTATCTGTCTAATTTTCTTGTAGTAGGGGACGAGTTCTGGGTAACAAAAAAGCGTGGTTTCAAGAAGTTGATTGAAGGTCTCATGCATCATCTTTTTATAGCGATGATTGATGTAAAGGGAGAGGATTCGTTGAAATTTCTGGGGTTGTGCTAGGATTTGATGATGTTCAAAAATAGTTTTCGTACTCACAGCTACATTGGGGAAAAACAAATAGATGGGAACATCAATAAAGCGATCAATAAATAACAAATGTTCTCCTCTGCCATAAACATATGCTGGCTTGTTATAAAGACAAAAGAGGGTATCAGATCCCAAACGAAGGGCGAGTGATTCTAATTCTGACAAAGGTAATTCAAGTTCCCAAAGTTGATTGAGTCCTCTTAAGGTTGCCGCAATATCCGCTGATCCTCCCGCCAGCCCTGCGCCGATGGGGATCGTCTTTTTTAGCGATATTTTCGCTCCTTTATTGACATGATACGTCTCTTTTAGTAACTGTGCAGTTTTTAAAATCGCATTGTCTTTGATCTCAACATCAGAGAATAGCTCAATGCCATTACTCAATTCGAAATAGAGGGTATCATAAAGGTCAATGGGAATCATGATCATATTGAGTTCATGATAACCATCCGCTCTTTTCTTTACCACATCTAACGCGAGATTTAATTTTGCATAGGCGCGTTCTTCAATCATGGGACCATTCCTTTGCAAGTATCAAAAAATCGTCGAGTGACAATCTTTCAGCGCGAATATCACTTGGATACTGAAGTGCTGTAAGTCTTTTGATGATGTCTTCTTTAGGTTGATGATATCCTTCGAAAAGGTTATTCACCAATGTTTTTCTCTTTTGTTTAAATGCGTGTTTAACAAAAGTCAAAAATGTGACTTCATCTTCTTTATTGAGTAATGCTTGTTCTCTTTTCTCAATACGAATCACGGCACTGTCTACGTTGGGGACAGGAAAGAAAAGGTGACGTTTGACATCCATCATTTTAAACACTTTTGCATGATACTGTAAAATGACGGATAACGCATTATAGTCTTTCGATTCAGGACTAGCAACAAGCCTGTCACAGACTTCCTTTTGAATCATTAAGGATGCAGTCCTGATCTTTTCGTTGTCTAACAATTTAAAAATAATTGGTGTGGTGATGTAATAAGGGACATTAGCTACCACATGATAGTTTCCCTCTAGATGCGATAAATCAGCTTCCAAAAAATCCTCATAGCGGACCTCTAGATTAGGGTGTTGCTCAATGATCGGTTGAAGATAAGGCGCTAAGGATGTATCGATTTCGTAGGCAATGACACGGGAGGCACGCTCAGCCAAAAAGGAAGTGAGTGCTCCTTGTCCTGGGCCGACTTCAATGACGTTTTGATTTTCGATTTTGGATTCACGGATGATTTTCAATAAGAGATTTTTATCTCTAAGAAAGTTCTGTCCGTATTTCTTTTTCGCTTGATGATTCACTAAGAACCTCCAAAATATCTTTTGACTGAATCGAAAACATATGCAATCGTTTGTACAGTGTCTTTCCGTTAGGTTGCCCAATGTTTAATCGCTCACAAACCTTTTCACGAAGCGATTTACTGCCTTCTTGACCAATCAGACCTACATCATGAAGGAACCCTCGGGTCACATCGCTAAAGGATTCGTGCTGAACCATTTGAACATGCTTTAGTGCGTCAAGGATAACCTCTTTTGAGGCGTGTTCAATGCCCACTTTTTTTCCATTTTCGCTTCGTCCATCTTCGGGTTTAATAAATGCATGATAGACGTGATGGAGTGTCTTTCCGACGAGTCTGCGAATGCGTTCTCCTGCGTGATCGGGATCTAGAAATAGAATAATATCATGGGTTTCATCTAACCTTTTGAGTAAGGTCATACTCTCTTGATCAATCGCACTTCCATTCGTTTCAATGACCATCGGTTGATCAAAGATGCTTTTTAATCTAAAAGCATCATTTTTCCCTTCAACGACAAAGACAATGGGTCTCATGGTTTTTGATAGAAAAACTTAGGATCCGTCTTCGTTCCTGAAAGCATGAGACTTTCGATGATTTTAGACTGTGTCTTGAGCGGAGAAATCTTTCCGCTTTCCAAAAGGATATAGATCTGATCACCAAAGTTCTCACCTGAATCATGATACGTGCTATTTTGAACGGTTCTAAATGAGGTGAAGTAACGTTTTTCTTCCTCTGTGTATGATGATAATACACTTTGAATCTTGGCTTCATTATCCTCATTTTGATCGACATATTTCCAAATCTTTCGATTTAAAAAGTCATTCGCGAGTTTTCTTAAAATGGTATCGTTTGACTTCGTGAAGCTTGCGATTAAACCGTTGATATAAAAGTCATCCATCTGGATGTAATTCTCTAAATCTTCAGGGTTTTCAATCACTTTTCTGAGTGGTTCTACATTGGATAAAAAAGTGAAGTCATTCAAAAGTAAATCCTTCACGCGAAGATAAATCTTTTCTAGATTGACTTCATATGCACGAGCCACCGGATGATAATAGACTTGCCAGTACATATGATAACGAGCAATCAAATAGTTTTCGATCGCATGGATTCCTGAAAGCTTAAACACGACTTGTCCATCGCGAATATATAACACACGAATTAAACGATCAACATCGATATGTCCATAGGCTGCTCCTGTGAAATAAGCATCTCTTTCGAGATAATCTAACCGGTCGACATCAAGTTGACTGGAGATCAGTTGTTCGATTAAGGGGAACTTCTTTTCTTTCCGTAAGATAGATGCCACATCTATCGCAAACTCGTGATCCACAGTATCTAAGATTTTTCTCAGTTCTTTATTTTCTAAAATGAGTCTCGCGCCAATCTTTTCGTGATCTACCCCAAAAACATCTTCAAAGGCATGAGAATATGCGCCATGACCGATATCGTGGAGCAAAGCTGCGCTAAGAAATAATAACTGTTTTCTTTCATCTAAGGCTTGTTTGATGTCTGGGACAGATAAAAAGCGATTCGCGATTTCATAAACACCCAAACTATGCGAAAAACGGGAGTGTTCTGCCCCATGAAACACCATCTGAACCCCCGATAATTGACGGATTCGACGCAATCTTTGAAATAAAAATGAATCGATCAATTGTTTGATGAGGACATAATCGACATGGATAAATCCGTATAGTGGATCTTTAAAGACTTGTTGTTTAACTAACTTATTCATAGAACCTCCGAGAGGTGAAAAAGTGCCTTTCTCTAGGCACTATTCGTTAATCGTATACGATTTGACAAGCTCAACTTCGTCGCCAGTCGAAAGCATAAATGCACTGCCATCATCGGTATCAAGATGACAGTCTAGACGAAATTCAGGATGCACACGGCATAACACATTGTCGAGAATACCCGCTTTCACACCACCGACTTTGATGCTGACGACTTGACGATCCACGACACCAAATTCTTTTCCTTCTTCTGGTGAGAAATGAATATGACGATCTGCGATAATCACGCCTTCAGAAAGTTCAACTTGTCCTTTAGGACCGACCAATGTTGCAGGACCAGAACCCTTGACATCCCCCGATGAACGGACAGGTGCGACAAACTTAAAGCGAATGGCATCGCTTTTTGAAATTTCGACTTGTGAAGCTTTTCTCACGGGACCTAATATACGAACGCCTGCTAATACTTTACCATCTGGACTAACAACATCGACTTTTTCTTCAGCTGCATATTGTCCTGGCTGGCTCAGTTCTTTTAAGACGTGAAGTTCATATCCAGCGCCAAATAAGATTTCTAAATGTTCCTTCGTGACGTGCAAATGACGACCCGAAATACCCACAGGGATTTTTTTCATGATGAATCCTCCTCTATATACGTAGTGATTATAACATTTTCATGGGTTGTTTTCAACGACTTTATGATAGAATAAAGCCAAGAAAGAGGTGTTGCTATGCCAACGATTTTCGCAAGAATTATCCGTCGTGAGATCCCTGCCCATATCGTGTATGAAGATGACTTAGTCATCGCGTTTTTGGATATTTCCCAAGCGACCAAAGGTCACACGCTTGTCGTATCCAAAGTGGATTATCAAAATATTTTTGACGTTCCAGAAAAGACGGCGAGCCATCTCTTTGGGGTGGCAACCAAACTCGCCAAAGCGATTCAAAAAGCGTTTGGTGCTCCCGCACTTAACATTCTATCTAACAATGGTGAACTCGCTGGACAAACCGTTTTTCACTTCCACCTTCACTTGATTCCCCGTTACGAACGACAAGATGACAATCTTTTCAGACTGAAGAACAATCAAGGAAATTTAACCACCGATGATTATAAAGAAAGAGCCCGTTTGATTAAAGAGGCTCTATCGTAAACCGTACACCACCCGTTACGTTTTCTACCTTAAGCATCAAGTTGAAGTGGGTGCATGTTTTTTGTGCGATGCTCATCCCTAGGCCAAACTGACCGTTTTGGCCTTTTTCATAGGGTTTAAATACGTGATCAATAAACTTTTCACTGATCGGTTCACCATCGTTAAAGAAGGTGAGCTTTTTATTTTTTAACTGAATGACAATTTTTGATTTAGCATAACGTAATCCATTATCAATGATATTGGAAAAAGCTGTGTAGAAATTTTCTTTAACGCCAAAATATGTAGACTCATCTAAATCGAGATTAAACTCAATCGTTGTCCGATATTTTTGGTTGTTGACGATATTGACGATGACATCTTTGATTCTAACATCTTCAAATTCGGTGGAATCTTTTAAGTATTCTAGTTTATTTAGCTCTAAGAGTTGTTTCACTTTTTGATTGAGCGTATCGGCTTGTTTGACGATGACTTCCGCTTCTTTGGCATCGGTAATGCCATCACCAATCGCTTCGGCATAGGATTGAATCACCGCAATCGGTGTTTTAAAGTCATGAGAAATATTTTGTAGCATTTCCTGTTTGGTCTTATCGGCTGCTTGTATTTCTTGACGCATCTTTTCAATGGCTTTCGCAAGATCTGTGATTTCATCACTACCATCGATTTCAATAGGCTCTTGATAGTTATTACGTCTTAGGACTTGAACTTCTCCTTGGAGTCTCTTGATCCGTTCTACTGTAATTCTTGACCACATAAGTATGATGACGTTTCCTAAAAGGACAAGTGCAATAAAACTAATTCTCACAAGTAGTGAAAATGAACTACCAAAGGCAGAAAGATAATCTTCGGATGTAAATACGATGATGTAGTTATCGTTTGGTCTACGGTCGATGCGAAAATAGTAATGCTCACCATCAATCTCCATATGACGTGTTTGACCAGGCCAAATCGACATCATTTCCACAACATCGAGTGCCGTATAATGATCATCTAACACATCTAAATTACTGCTAACGAGAACAATGCCGTTGGATGAGATGACGTATCCGTTATATTCAGAAACGGGCGGACTAGAAAAATTTTGTCTTACATCATTCAAGTAGGCTGAAAGTTGTACTTCATTTTGGGATGCTCTAAAATCCGCGAACACGCGGTTTAAAGCAATCATAAAAACGAGACTCGTCAAGAGTGTCACGATACTAAAGATTAAGTTTAGCTGGGTGGCTAACTTAATTTCTTTCATAACAAGCGATATCCATATCCATAGATCGTTTCAATTTTTAATTCCGGCATTTTATGTCTTAGTCTTCTTAATAAATCATCGACGACACGATCACTTCCGTAATAGTTTTCGCCCCAGACATGTTTTAAAATCTCTTCTCTAGCAAACGCTTGATTGACATTTTTTAAGAAGAAAAGTAAAAGTTCAAATTCTTTGTTGGTCAGTTCAATCGAAACTTGACCATCTTTGATTTCACGACGTGTGACATTGATTTCATAGGGTCCATAGTGGACGATTTCAGATGCTTCTCTCGCTTGATGACGTTTGAGCACAGCTTTAACACGCAAGATGAGTTCTCTGGGTGAGTAGGGTTTGGCTAAATAATCATCAGACCCCAATTCGAGACCCATAATTTTATCTAAATCTTGGTCGCGTGCTGACGTGAAAATCACAGCAGCTGGACTATGGTGTTCTTTTATGGCTTTGATGAGATCATAGCCACTGATTTCTCCAGTGAGCATGATGTCTAAAATCCATAAATCGACATCATCATCAATGTGTGCCATCGCGCTTTCACCATCATAAAAAACCGTCGTTTCGAATCCTTCACGGATCAAATACTTTCTAATAATTTCAGATAAATCTTTTTCGTCTTCGACGTAATATATTTTCATAATGACCACCTTTATTTAGTAAAATAAGCGTGCGCGAGCACACTTATTATACCATGGAGACTAAAATAAGAGAGAAAAATGAAGCACCTATAGGATAGCAAAAGAGTATGGGATGTCTATGTTTTTTTTGTGTGAAATGATGTTATTTGATGACATCAACCTTCATATAGGGGCGTAAGACTTCAGGAATGGTGATGGTTCCATCAGCATTCTGGTAATTTTCGATAATCGCGATCATGGTTCTACCAACAGCTAATCCTGATCCATTTAAGGTATGAACGTATTCCGTTTTCGCATCTTTGGTGCGCTTGAAGCGGATATTCGCACGTCGTGCTTGATAGTCTTCTGCATTCGAGATAGATCCGATTTCACGATAGGTTTGTTGGCCAGGTAACCAGACTTCAATATCATAGGTTTTGGCCATGCCAAAGCCCATATCACCCGTACAGAGGGTGACGACTCGATAAGGAAGTCCTAAACGTTTTAAGACTTCTTCAGAATTTAAGAGCATCTTTTCAAGCTCATCATAGGATTCTTCAGGTTTCGCGAATTTAATCAGTTCCACTTTATTGAACTGGTGTTGACGTAAGATCCCCCGTGTATCTCTTCCTGCTGATCCCGCCTCAGAACGAAACGCGGTGGTATAAGAGACATACTTAATCGGCAGATCACCTTCAATGATTTCATCTCTAAATAGATTAATCGTTGGCACTTCCGCGGTAGGATTTAAATACCAGCTGTTATCCCCAGCAACGACTTTAAACGCATCATCTTTAAACTTAGGGAACTGTCCGGTCGCATACATGCTTTTCTCATTGACGATATAAGGAGGAATCACTTCTGTATACCCATGTTCATGGGCATGAAGATCCATCATCCACTGAATGAGTGAGCGTTCAAGTCTCGCGCCTAATCCTTTATCAACGACAAAACGAGCGCCTGTGATTTTCGCGGCACGATCAAAATCTAGAATCCCAAGTTTTTCTGATAACTCAATGTGATCTTTCACTGGGAAATCAAATTGAGGGATCTCTCCCACGCGTTTGATTTCAAGATTGTCGTGATCATCTTTCCCCACGGGAACACTCAAGTTGGGTAAATTGGGGGTGATAGCAAGTAAATATTCAATCTTTTCTTCGACTTGTTTTAACTCATCATCTTTACTCTTGATCTCATCGCCCAAATGAGCCACTTCATTCAACACCGGTGTGACATCGAGCTTTTGACGCTTCATTTCACCAATCTTCTTGGATGCTTCATTTCGAAGTGCTTTCTTCGCTTCCACATCGATGATGATCGTCTTTCGTTGATTGTATAAATCAACAATCTCATAGAGATAAGAAAAATCACCATTTCGTGTCGATAGACGTTTGATCACATCTTCAATATTTTCTACGACATAACGTAAATCTAACATATATATTTCCTCCTTAAGAATAGAAAAACGCCCTTAAAAACGCTAAGGACGTATCATACGCGGTGCCACCTTAGTTCTAGAGAATCTCTAGCCCTCAAACATCTTTAACGCAGACTTACGGACGGGATTAGCGTCACTAGGAAAGTGGATTTCTATAAAGCTTTTTCAAATGCTTTCACCAACCGCATTCTCTCTTGATCAAAGCGTCATATACTTTTCTTTCTTACGTGTTATCTCTATTATAATGGGAAGCCTAATAAAAGTAAAGAGACCTATTTGGCTTTCCGGTTGATGAGGGCTTGAAGATCATCTTTGAGTTCTTCTTTTTGAAGACCAAAATCGAGGATGGCTTCAATATAATCGACCTTATTTCCCACATCATAACGTTTTCCTTGAATATCGTAACTGTAAACCTTTTCGGTTGCCATTAATCTTAAAATCGCATCGGTGAGTTGAATCTCATTACCAGCACCTCGTGTTTGGTTCTTTAGGTAATCAAAGATTCCTGGGGTAAGGATGTATCTACCCCCAATGGCTGAACGGGATGGTGCTTCTTCGACTTTAGGTTTTTCAATGACGCCTTTAAGTTCTACAATCGGTCCTTTTTGACCGTCTTTAGGGATACAAATGCCATACTTAGACGTATTTTTTAGCTCAACTTCCATCGTACCGAGTACCGTGGAGTTTACCTTTTCATAGACATCGACCAGTTGTTTAATCGCAGGACGATCTTTACCGACATACATGTCATCCCCTAAAAGGACGGCGAAAGGTTCCCCACTCACAAACGCTTCAGCTTGGAGGACGGCATGACCTAAGCCGAGTTGTTCTCTTTGACGAATGTAATGAATGTTTGCACCTACACCGATATTCTTGATTAATCCATATTCAAAATGCTTATTCTTACTTAAGAGAATGGTTTCGAGTTCTAAATTGGTGTCAAAATAGTCAATGATCGCATTCTTATTGGAACTTACGATGAGTAAGATATCGGTAAGTCCACTTTCGACGGCTTCATTCACGATATATTCAATCGTTGGATGATCGATGATCGGTAAAAGTTCTTTAGGTAATGCTTTGGTGATGGGTAAGAAGCGTGTGCCGTATCCGGCAGCTGGAATCACTGCTTTTCTAATCATGGGTTCCCTCCGTAATCGTGTCTTTGGTTGCTAAGCGATAGGTGATATAAAATCCTACGATAAAGAGAAGACCTGCACTCACCCAAGTTACCCACGATTGGTTGAAAACATTGTTTTCCGTGGATGTCTGGAGTTCAAATAAGATATTGAACGGTGAGATGAAAATAATCCCTAAAATCGCAAAATAAAAATGAACTTTATAATGCTGTAAAATCTGATACATAATTTTCCCTACGATGATCATCCCTGCGATCACGCCGATGATCAAGATGAGGAGTAGGGGTAAAAAGTTGATGACTTCTGTAAAATTGCCTGATAAAAGTGCCGCGCCAAAATCATCGACGAATGAAATTAATAAATGAAAATAACCAAGAGCCATCAAAAGGGTTGCTGCCGAAAGGCCAGGAGTGATTAAGGCAGCTGCCGTAATTAACCCGATCAAAAAGACAACAAGATAATATGTCCAGTCTCCTGAAGTTGCTGTAGACTCTTGAACAAAGAGAAACAAAACCATAAAGATCATTGAGAATGCCATGACAAGATAGTGGTGCCAGACACGTTTTGATTCTTTGATTTCTTTGGTCACACTAGGAATCGCACCTAAGATAAACCCAATAAAAAGAAGGGTGAAGGGAATGGGGAAGTTTTCAAAAAAGACTTTGATAAATAAGAAACCTATCACATAACCTAAAATGACACCAACAATGTATTGCCACACGGACAAAATCGCTTGAATGGGTCGTTTCGTGAAGTTATTGAGAGCTGTAATCAGTTCTGTATATATTTTAAGGATTGTAGCAACCATCGAACCCGATATTCCTGGTAAGATGCTGCCAAGTCCTACGCATGCGCCTTTAAATATTTTGATAAGATGGTTCATAATGGCTCCTTTGACTCTATTTTTAGTATACATGATAATCCTTCATTTTGTATGTCAAAAGGATTTCAAAGACATGATAAACTTCAAAATCACCTAGGTTTATCTTTCCTCTTTATGCTATAATGATATCGGTGATAACATGGCAGAATTTATTGAAATCCTTAAATACATTATCCTTGGGATTATTCAGGGAATCACAGAAATCTTTCCCATTTCCAGTAGTGGGCATTTAACCCTATTCTCTCATTTCTTTGAGATGGATATGACAGAATTTTCCACATTCTTGATGATTACCAATACCGGATCATTTCTCGCCTTACTCTATTATTTTAAACGAGATGTTGGTCAGCTCATTAAAGGCACTTTCTGTTATTTAATCAGAAAAGATGAAACGGGAAAAGAAGATTTTATCTATGTGCTTAAGTTAGTTGTCGCTGTGATTCCGGTAGGGATTGCAGGGCTACTTTTAAAAGATGTCTTACCCAATGATTTATTATCGGTAGGGTTTGCGTTATTGATTACCTCTGGATTGCTTTATTATGTCTATCAACAAAGAGATATCCAGTGGAAAAAAGAGATAACCTGGAAAAATGCTTTGGTTGTAGGGGCTTTCCAGATGTTTGCAATCTTTCCGGGGATTTCGAGAAGTGGAATTACCATTTCTGGTGGACTTACCCAAAAGATTGAACTCAAAAAAGTCTTACGGTTCTCGTTTTTGAGTTATTTGGTCATTTCAGTTCCCGTATCTATTTTAGGGCTATATGAAGCATTAACCGCAGGTGAATCCATTCATTATGTAGGTTATAGTCTCGCGTTCATCATGAGTTTTATTTTCAGTTTAATCGCTGTAAAATTCTTATATGAATACGTCAAAGTAAAGAACTTAATTTATTTCTCTGGGTATTGTTTAGTCGTAGGGTTAATCGCTATTGTTCTTTATTTCATTTAATCATAACACGTCTTTCGTCAAGTAGTTATTATAAGATTTGAAACTCCTTTACTATAATAAACAGATGGCCGCTCGATAAAAGAGCAGTCATCTTTTTTGCATGATGGTTAAGTATTCTATTTTCTATGCAGATGGTATCATAATTAACTGATTAATATCCATACCAGTCCAATTTGCAATAAGACCTAATGATCCACCAATTATGAGACTAATTCCTATTCCTTGAGCCCCAGGGACAAAGCACAAAGCGATTCCTAATACTAATTGGCCACCAGATATAGCCCAGTTCCACCATGGAGTATATCAAGTTATGTCTGAAAACATGACTGGAGTAATGTGCACAGAATGTAGCACCGCTTACTTTGATATGCCTAATTTATAGTATCCATTTCATCTTAATATATAGTACTAATTTTGTTTTAATTCAAAATGTTCGGCGATTAATTGAAATGTATCACCAGAATTTAGCAGTATTGTGATTTCCTGTTTTCCTTGTTTTTCTTTGAAATCTACTTTGTTGATATATATTCCTGGGCCCCATGGCTCTGAAGATTGAAATTGTATGAAACTTACCTTCACCCCTGTCAATACCGCTTTTCCTTTGTTCGAAAGACTATCAAGAGTCAAATTTATATAAACTGATTTGTTGATATAATCATAATCAATTATCCCCATTTTTGCATCATGAAATATTGAGAGATTAGAGTTGTTTGATAAAATCATTTTTGTTCCTCCTATTTGAAATACTGCCAAAAATCGAATGGAATGGAATCCCCTTGGTACATATGTGTGTCATTTGTAAACGGATTAATCATTCTGTTTACTCCATCAGGTGTTATATGATAATGGGGAGTATCGTGTGTGTTGTATTCGAATACCGCTTTACCCCCACCAGGTTCTTGCCACTTAATCACATTCCCGTTGTTATAGTCGTATCGATCTAGATTTTTCGGGTTAAAGTCATCAGGACTATTTGGAAAATAGTACTTATTATTTTGAGTAATTATGTATCCCGTGTATGCTCCAAGTGCCCCGCCTACAGATGTAGATATCAGACCAATTAAGCCATAATCTGCAAATTCATCAGAATTGGAAGACATTGATCCTGCATACATTGCACTACCTGTCAGGCCTAACGCAGATCCAACAGTTGCAAATGCAAGGACAACCGCTGTTTTAGATAGTCCAGCCAGGGCAATACCGTTTCCAGCTAACATAATAGTTCCATATGCTGCAGCAAAACCACCACATGAAATAATCGTCAAGCCTGCTAAGATTGCGACAACACCAACTGCGGCTGCCCAATGCCACCAAGCCTCACCGCTAGGATCTATGTACATCACTGGAGTAATGTAGTCAGAAGTAACCACAGAAATCCTGTTTTAATTCTTCTATTTCAGGATTTTGTCTATTTGAGTTTTGATATATTCTACATCATATAAATTGATATTAAATCTAACATATGTATCATTATTGTCATTTATAACAAACAATGCACGATATTTTATCTTGTCCAAACGCGATTTTAAATTGATAAATATATCCCAATCTACTTCATCAAAAAAATACACTTCTGTTCTTTCATCCTTTTGAACAACATAATTCAGAAAATGTCCTAGCTTGTCTTGTGTAAATCTGATGGCAAGAACTTCATTGCTTCGTGACCTAGCAATTGATTCAATGTGCAGGTCTCTTAAGTCAACAATAGCCCGGTCGTTTAGATCTCTAACAACTCTTGCACATATTTGACTTCCATTAAACAAGTCAAATATTTTTAGAAATTGATCAAGCAAATTTCTTTTTCTGAAGTCATCAAAAAAATATAACATTATAGTGACATATTCACTCTCCTTATTGAAATACAATGAGTATTTTTTCATTAGGAAACACCTCCCAAAATACCTGCTAATACAGTCCCAATAGGGATATGGTTTAAATTGTGACCGAATACTGTCCAAGCGACATGAATCATTCTTGAATACTCTGCATCAAATCTATTCCATTGTCCGAATTTAATTATCGTTCCTCCGATATTTGGATTAGTGGCATGGTTTGGAGACCATATTTTTATATTCCCAAATTTGAATCCGTTAAAATGAGGAGCTAAGCTTCTGGTTATACTCATTGCGCCAGATACCATTTGAGCAGTTCCAGCGAATATTCCTCCCCACATATAACCACTTGCCAGTCCATCAGTAAATCCACTCCAAAAACCAGCACCAGTAGCCGCAGATATAGATCCCCCAATAACCGCACTGATACCCATACTAATTCCGACTTGAACTAAAGAAGCAGATAGGGCTGAACCCATAGCAGACATTACTCCAGCAAACGCTGCACCACCTATATATGCCGCTATTCCCATGGTTAAGACTCCTGCAACAATAAATGCTGTTCCGATCGCTATTTGTACCCAATGTTCTTCAAACCAATTTCCGATAGCATTTAACCACTCAGGCGCATATCCGCTTATGTCTGAATACATGACTGGAGTAATGTAGTCAGAGATAACCACTTCTTGAAGTTTATTCGCGCAAAGTAGCCATC
Organism: uncultured Acholeplasma sp.; assembly: GCA_937868795.1. Classification (GTDB taxonomy): domain Bacteria; phylum Bacillota_I; class Bacilli_A; order Acholeplasmatales; family Acholeplasmataceae; genus Peloplasma. The sequence continues at coordinate 2,168 of CALMNM010000073.1, read as the reverse complement.
AAGGGTTTGAAATAATGTTTTTCATACAATGAAAAATATGATGGATAAAGAAATCTTTTGAAATAATCAAAAGGCAACATCATCCCAAAGTTCTTTGATAGTTTTTCCTTCTATTTTGAAATGATGAAGCATATCGATAATGGAAGAAAAATCTTCACTTCGTTCGGATATCTTGTTTGAACCATCGAATTCAGTTATAAACATTGAAGTAATGCCCGGTGCCCCATGATCGACTTGATAGACCTTATTGTTTAGAGAGAACCAAATTTCATCATTGGTGGTCAACAAGACCACGTATTCCTCATAAGAGATTTTTTCTCTCTTTTGGTATTTATGATAAGTTAGTTCAAAAATATTATTGGATTTAGGATTAGATCTAAATTTCATTTCATTTTCCTCCTAACAACCACCAAATTAACTCTAGGTAGCTCATATGTCCACCTGTTCTCCCCGTCATTCCTGGTCCAGTCCATCCATGAAAATGATTGTATGGTATGTTACCGTGGGGGTAGTCAAAATCAAATAGAATATTGCCATTTTGATCATAATAATGATAACCGTTTGGCGCGCCATCATAACCTAGATTGGGTGTTCTTGTAGCGCGCAAATTATATGCGCGTCCAGCAATCTGTCCTATGCTTGATGCTACATTTAAGCCAAAATATGTCCATCCATATACGTTGTCGTTTAATCCTGTCCAACTCTGAATATAATTGACTCCCGTGACTGCATCAACGATCTCGCTTGCTCCAAATGCAGCGGTCGCACAACCTACTAGAATGAGTGTAATACCACCAATTAATCCTGGAGTTCCTAATCCTAAAATTGAACTCCCAGTGGTAATGGCCCCAGCGCCATTTGCAATTGAAGATACCTCTCCGATTGCTTGTCCTATTGCAGGAGAAACAGCATTTGCAATAAGACCTAATGATCCACCAATTATGAGACTAATTCCTATTCCTTGAGCCCCCGGGACAAAGCACAAAGCGATTCCTAATGCTAATTGGCCACCTGATATAGCCCAGTTCCACCATGGTGCATATCCGCTTATGTCCGAATACATGACTGGATTGTTGGCACAATATGCATATTAAACTCGATAATTACTTTTGCGATAACCTTGAAGGAGCAAAGTATTTGATGGCTTTTTCAACATCAATGGTGCTTACAATAAAGATATTATCTTTCCTATTTCTGCATTGATCTATCGATTTATTTTCTAAACTTGTCTTAGAAAAAAATACCCATTCTGTAATTCCGGTGTTCATTCTTCGGATTTCATAAACTTCATCCCATCGAATAAATTTTTGCTTTTTCCCCAATAATGTTTTCTCTATTCCTTCTATACTAAATTTCACACAAGGCCACATCGTCAGAAAACTCCATATAAATAACGCAAGAGGTAAAATAACAATACCTAATGCAATAGCGCTAATTTCTATGATTGTTTCTTGACCATTTGAATGGGTCATAGCAAACCAGAAAAATCCAACACCTATAAAGAATAAAACAAAACAAAATATTGGAATATAAACCAATACTCGGAATTCATTTTTCTCCAAAATATTACCTCCACGAAAAATCTATTCTGAATGCAGTATTTGTTTGAAATGATGAAATACTGTTTACTTGCCGAAACTGATTTGGATTAGGTACACTAAAGCCTGTAACAGATTGTATAGCAATAGAAGCTACTGAGGGAAGCAAAGCATCAACAAATCTTGCTCCCCAAGTTACTCCGTATGGAGTGAAAAAGGTGCTGAATGCGTAAAGTGACATTGCATTAGTTGTTGCTGAAATAACTCCATTTGCAAATGCTAAACCCAAATCTATATTTCCGTATGATATAGATTGGTTTGTCATGCTTCCCAATACACCTCCTGCAAATCCAGTTATAGCAGCTATAGCAAAAGCACTAGTCCCTCCTGTTGCTATAGCGGCAGCTAGACCCGCAGTGTTGATTGCTCCATTGATAAATCCACCAAGAAATGCCCCCCAAAGATTTTCATCATCAGTTGCTGTAAATACACCAACCAGTCCACCAATCAAGCCGCCAAGTAATATTGCTCCTCCAATTAACAGAAAACTTTCTCCAGATGGATCTACGTACATCACTGGATTGTTGGCACAATACGCATACATGTTCGTGGTTTGAGTATCCCCAAAGG
>CALMNM010000072.1 GCA_937868795.1 uncultured Acholeplasma sp. | reverse complement strand
GCTCGTTTCAATACTGCAAACGTACCTATCGTACTGGCAATAACAGGAAATGATGCCGGTATCATCGGTGCTGCAAAATACTCAATAAAAGAATAAGGGGAAAAGCATGGCCATCACGAATTTAGCAAAAAAGATTATAAAACCTGTCATTAACAAGTCATCAACATCAATAGATTTTTCTTTATTGAGCGACAAAATAGTCTATGCTAACTTTAAACATTATGATGAAAAGGAAATACTGTTTCATATGCCCCCAAGTCGTTTGAGAACTATTCTAAAAAAGATTAGAGTTAATGCACTTGATGACTATAAACATCTTAAAGAAACCGCTAGGCATAACAGCAGTCTTCAATCAAATCTTGATGTTATTGGCACTTTGGGTTTTATTATAGATAGCAATGAGCTTTTCGAAAGCATTGAGTTATACGTAATAGAAGATAAGTTTAATCTTTGTGATGCCATATGTGAAGCCATTAGTGATTCAGAAAGCACGATAGAAAAGTACCATCGCAATCCTAATGATAAAATTTTCTTATTACTATTAACGGAGCAAATTTCCTATATAGAGGACCGTCTATGTTCATATGCCAGGCGATTTCTCTTTGAAGAGTTTTCAAAAACGATTGATACAAATAGAATCATCATTATCCAATCTTTTTTTAAAGAAATATTCTATGGTTTCAACTCACATATAAAAGGTATTATTTATAGAGATCATTCAAAGGATCAATCCATCGCCCATTATTCTATAAACTTCCAGATCCCAATCATTCAATCAGACATCGAGTTATTAGGAAGAAAGAAGATTGTTATAATTAGCCATACCCAAGAGATTATATGTGAACCTAAAAAAAGCATTATTGATAAATATCATCAACAAAATCAAGCAAAAGATATCATTAAATCAGCGAGCACATCCATATTGGGTAAAAAGTATCGTCTCTATGCGACAATATGTAACCCCGATGATATGACTATGGTTGTAAATAATCCATGGTATAAAGGCATTATCTTTAAACCAGAGTATTTACTAGTAGCTAAGGGATCTCCACTCACCAAAGATGAGTGGATTAAGAATCTTCAAGTGATTGAACAAAATAGCAATCAACGTTCGATCATCTTTCGCTTACCCGCGTTTGATCAAGCGATGACAACAGAAGAGTTTAATGGCGAATGCCCAAACAAAGAAAGTTTGTATCGTCAACATTCCTACTATCACAACTATTTAGCCGCTATCGCTTATGTGATGAAAGATGTGAATTCATCCATTTCAATCCATGTTCCTTGTGTGAGAATAGAAAAGGATATGTACGAATGGTCATCCTTTATCAAACGTGTTTTGAATGATCATGATTATTCACGTGACATTAGAATAGGCTTTGATTTGGATTATCAATCGACGATTCAAGATAATGTTAAACTGCGTAATTCCAATAATGTGGTTTTTCATATCGATACCATTATGACCGATTATGTAACCAATTTTCGTACATATTATGACCGTTTATCCCTAAAGTTATTCAAAGATTCTCACGCATATGCTGACATTATTTCTGCGATTCAATACTTCAAACATCATTATAAAGAAGTTAGACCCTTTTTTATGGGGCACTACATGATGAGCTATGAGATGTTTAGACGGGTATTGCGAGCTGGTTATCGAAATTTTTGTATCCACCCTTCTTTTCTACACAAACTAATTCCAATCATTACGACACATGTCGAAAGTAGAGGGAAATGCATAGGGCTTTATCAGTTTAATAAGGAAAGATCTCTTTACTATGAAGAATTACGAAAGATACTGGGTCCTGATGCGGTCATTGAACTGGGGACATATAAAAAAATGCTTGCCGAAAAAGAGAAAAATAAGAATAAAAAATAATATTTGCCGAAGAAAATACAGTACCCCTGTTGCAATTCTTCGGCATTTCTTATATAATAGTAACGCTCGTGTGTAAATCGCGAGAGGCTGTGAAATGGAAGGTTGCTGACACACGGATAGCCGTTGTCTACGTGTTAGGTTTTTCCATGGAGCAAGTCTATACAAAGATTATAGGCGAAAGGAGCTTAAAAAATGGCAAAAGATGTGATTAAAATTCGTTTAAAGGCTTACGATCATCGTTTAATTGATCAAGCAGCTAAGAAGATTGTTGAAAGTGCGTTAAGAACTGGTGCAACCGTACAAGGACCAATTCCTCTACCCACTGAAAAGGAAATCTTCACGATTCTACGTTCTCCACACGTTAACAAAGATTCACGTGAACAATTTGAACGCAGAACCCACAAGCGCTTGATTCAAATCGTTGACCCAAATCCAAAGACGATTAGCGCATTAATGGATATCGATTTACCATCAGGTATTGATATCGTACTTAAAAAATAGTTTATAACAATAAGAAAGAGGTAAAAATATGGCCAAAGGAATCTTAGGTAGAAAACTTGGAATGACGCAAATTTTCGACGAAAATGGCGTACTCGTTCCAGTCACCGTGGTTGACGTGGCTGACAATGTAGTGTTACAACAAAAGACTGTTGAAACAGACGGTTATGTAGCAACTCAAGTCGGTTTCGAAACCAAACGGGAAAAATTAAGTAACAAGCCTGAACAAGGGCACGTGAAAAAAGCTAATACAGCACCTAAGCGCTTCATTAAGGAAATCCGTTTTGAAGGGCTGGATAATGATTTAGCAAATTTAGCGGTCGGTGACCTTGTAAAGACGGATCTGTTCAGTGTTGGTGAAATCATTGATGTCACGGGAACTTCAAAAGGTAAAGGGTTTGAAGGTACCATCAAGAGACATAATCAACATCGTGGACCAATGACTCACGGTTCGAGATATCATCGTGGACCAGGGTCGATTGGACCAATGAAAGGTAAGTATAAAGGTAAGAAATTACCTGGTCAAATGGGACACGAAACGGTCACCATTCAGAACCTTAAAGTGGCTGGCGTTGACGTTGAAAATCAAGTATTGTTGATCAGCGGTAGCGTACCAGGACCAAACAAAGGTCTGGTTGTCGTCAAGACAGCGATCAAAAGTGTGAAGTAGGAGGAAGTCAACATGCCAAAATTAAACGTAGTTAACAACTTGGGAACGACTGTTTCTGAACTCACGCTCTCCGATTATGTCTTCGGGATTGCTCCCCATCAACAGGCATTATACGATGTTGTCAATGCACAACGCGCAGCGATGAGACAGGGAACACACGACGTAAAAAATCGTGGTGAAGTTTCCGGTGGTGGTAAAAAGCCATGGCGTCAAAAAGGGACCGGTCGTGCTCGTCAAGGGTCAACCCGTTCACCACAATGGCGTCACGGGGGTGTGGTTTTCGGGCCAACACCAAGAAGTTATGCTGTAAAACTCAACCAAAAAGTTCGTCAACTCGCACTTCGTTCTGCACTTTCTTATCATGCAGCGAATGGACAACTTAAAGTGGTTGAAGGATTCGATATTAACGAACCAAAGACAAGATTATTCCAACAAATGTTAAAGAATCTCGGTGTTGAAGGTAAAGTTCTCATCGTTGCTAATGAATTTTCTGATAACGAAGTCTTAGCAGCAAGAAATATCCCCACCGTTGCATTCTCTGAAACAAGTCATGTAAGCGTCTATGACGTATTAAACTGTAAGACATTGGTTCTTACCAAAGATGCAGTTGCTTCATTAGAGGAGGTATTGGGCAATGACTAAATACTATGATATTCTCAAAGCTCCTATCATTACCGAACAATCGACCAAGTTGATTGAAAGCGAAAATCGCTACACTTTCAAAGTCGATCGTAAGGCAAACAAGATTGAGATTAAAAAAGCTGTTGAAACTATTTTCAATGTCAAAGTGCTCTCAGTCAATACGATCAACGTTCTTCCCAAGTTCAAGAGAATGGGCAAGTACGAAGGTTACAAGTCAGCGTATAAAAAAGCTGTTGTCAAGATTGCTGAAGGTCAAAAGATTGACGCCTTCACCATTTAACGTGAAAGATTAGAGGAGGTTTAACCAAATGGCGGTTAAAAAATACAACCCGACGTCTAACGGTCGTCGTGGAATGAGCGTATTAACTTACGAAGAAATCACAACATCTACTCCTGAAAAATCACTATTACAGCCATTTTCTCGCACCGGTGGACGTAACAACCAAGGTAAAATTACCGTTCGTCACATCGGAGGCGGCAACAAAAGAAAATACCGTGTAATTGATTTTAAGCGCAACAAGGATGACATTCCTGGAAAAGTTGCAACCATCGAGTATGATCCAAACCGTAGTGCTAACATCGCACTCATCAACTATGTAGATGGAGAAAAGAGATACATCTTAGCTCCTAAAGGCCTAGAAGTAGGCATGGAAATTGTGTCTGGTCAACAAGTCGATATCAAAACAGGAAATGCTCTTCCTATTATGAATATCCCTGTAGGTACCATTATTCACAATATCGAACTTTCTCCAGGACGTGGCGGTCAAATCGCGCGTTCAGCAGGTGCATCCGCACAGATTCTTGGTCGCGAAGACAAATACGTCTTACTCCGCCTTCAATCAGGTGAAGTCCGTAAGATCTTAGGGACATGCCGCGCAACGATCGGTATCGTGGGTAACGAAACATGGGAACTTGTCAACATCGGTAAAGCCGGTAGAACACGTCACATGGGTGTTCGCCCAACCGTCCGTGGTTCCGTTATGAATCCTAACGACCATCCACATGGTGGTGGTGAAGGTAAAGCACCGATCGGTAGAAAACAACCGATGACCCCATGGGGTAAGAAGGCTCGCGGTGTGAAGACACGCGACAGCAAGAAGGCGTCCAACGACTTGATCGTACGTCGCCGTTCGAAGTAGGAGGAAATATATGGCACGTTCAGTTAAAAAAGGTCCATTTTGTGATGATCACTTATTAAATAAAGTGCGCAAGCAGAATGCAGCTAATGAAAACAAAGTAATCCAAACCTGGTCACGCCGTTCAACGGTTTTCCCTGATTTCGTTGGTCATACGGTCGCCGTCTATAACGGTAAATCACATATCCCCGTCTACGTGACAGAAGATATGGTTGGACACAAGTTTGGTGAATTCGCACCCACTCGCACTTATCATGGACATGGTAAGGAAGATAAAAAAGCGAAGAAAAAATAATTGGAGGAGACAAGAAAAATGGAAACTAGAGCTATCGCTAAAACCGTTCGCATTGCTCCACGTAAAGCTCGCTTAGTCATCGACTTAATTCGTGGCAAAGGCATCAAGGAAGCACAAGCTATTCTGATGTTTACTCCACGCGGAGCTTCGCCAGTTATTTTAAAGGTGCTCAACTCAGCTGTTGCTAACGCTGAGCACAACAACAATGCAAACGTTGAAAATTTATATGTTAAGGAATGTTTCGTCAATGAAGGCGTTCGTCTCAAGAGATTACTCCCAAGAGCGAAAGGTCAAGGCGACATCATTCAGAAGAGAACTAGCCACATCACTGTTGTTGTGGCAGATAAAGAGTAGAGGTGAGAATCCATGGGACAAAAAGTTAATCCAGTAGGTATGCGCCTTGGCATCATTCGCACTTGGGATTCCAAGTGGTATGCTGAAAAGACAATCGTACCTCAACTGGTCAAAGAAGACGCATTGATTCGTGACTACTTAAACGACTTTTACAAAAAAGCTGCGGTATCTCACATCGAAATTGAAAGAGTAAAGGGAAAAGGCGGTAAAGATCGCGTTAAAATCTCTTTACACACAGCAAAACCTGGGATCGTTATCGGTAGAGATGCTGAAACCAAGAAAAAAGCTGTTGCTCAATTAGAAAAGATTTCCAAAAAGGAAGTTGTCTTCAACATCGTTGAAGTTAAGCGTCCTGAAAGAGTTGCAACACTCGTTGCACAAAGCATTGCTGAGCAATTAGAAAGCCGCGCTTCTTTTAGAAGAGTACAGAAGATTGCAATGCAACGTGCCCTCAAGGCGGGAGCAAAAGGTGTCAAAACCCTCGTTTCTGGTCGCCTTGGTGGTGCTGAAATCGCACGTAGTGAAGGTTATTCCGAAGGTCAAGTACCTCTTCATACCCTTCGTGCCGATATCGATTATGCAACTGCAGAAGCACACACAACCTACGGTGTTTTAGGTGTCAAAGTATGGATTTATAACGGTGAAGTTCTTCCAGGACAAACCCGTGAAGAAAATCTTAGAAAACAAGACGAAAGAGCACCAAGACAAGACAGAGAAAGACGCGCACCTCGTGATAATAACAGGGGCAAAGCACGTGACAGCAAGGGAGGCAACTAATTATGTTAATGCCTAAACGAACAAAATTCCGTCGTCCTCACCGTGTTAGCTACGAAGGTAAAGCCAAAGGGAGAAATGAAATTCTTAATGGTGATTACGCTTTGATCGCTCAAGAAGGTGCATGGATTACCAACCGTCAAATCGAAGCGGCTCGTATCGCGATGACAAGACATATGAAGAGATTAGGGAAAGTATGGATCAACATCTTCCCTCATCTAGCAAAGACAAAGAAACCACTCGAAGTGCGTATGGGATCCGGTAAAGGTGCTCCAGACCATTGGGTAGCGGTTGTCAAAGAAGGTAAAGTGATGTTTGAAGTGAACGGAGTGACTGATGATGTTGCAAAGGAAGCACTTCGCTTAGCATCTCACAAATTACCGATTAAGACAAAGATTGTTAAAAGAGGTGAGCAAGCGTGAAAGCGGCAGACATTAGAAAGATCAGCACACCAGATCTTGAAAAAAGAATCGCTGAACTCAAGGCAGAATTATTCAACCTACGCTTTCAACTTGCCGTAGGACAACTTGAGAATACAGCACGGATTAGTCAAGTGAAAAAGACGATTGCTCAAATGAAGACAATCATCAGTGAACGTGAGTAAGGAGGATACCATGGAACGTAATAATAGAAAAATTTATACCGGTACAGTTGTATCTGACAAGATGGATAAAACGATCACGGTGGTTGTTGATACCTACAAGAAAGACCCTTTATATGGTAAACGTGTAAAGGTTTCAAAGAAGTTCCACGTGCATGATGAAGAAGGCTTAGCAGGCATTGGTGACAGAGTAACCATTATGGAAACCCGTCCACTATCCAAGACCAAGAGATTCCGTCTCGTTGAGGTTGTTGCTAAGGCCGATCTAGTATAGGGAGGAATAGACAATGATTCAACAAGAAAGTAGATTAGTCGTCGCAGACAATAGCGGCGCTAAAGAAGTCCTTGTGATTAAAGTTCTAGGGGGTACCCGCCGTCGCTATGCTAATATCGGTGATATCGTCGTGGTTACCGTGAAAAAGGCTTCACCAGGCGGTGCAGTGAAGAAAGGTGACGTCGTCAAAGCCGTTATCGTTCGTACCGTTTCAGGACTTCGTCGCAATGACGGTTCATACATCAAATTTGATGAAAACGCCGTTGTTATTATTAAAGATGATTTGAACCCACGTGGAACCCGTATTTTCGGACCCGTGGCAAGAGAGCTCAGAGAAAAGAACTTCATGAAGATCGTTTCCTTAGCTCCAGAAGTATTATAAGGAGGTCTCAGAGATGTATATCAAAGCTGGAGACACAGTTGCAGTCATCGCTGGAGCCGATCAATTTGTAACTGATAAAAAAGGGAATAAATCCCGTAAAACAGGCCGCGTCATTAAGGTTTATCCTAAGACAGATCGTGTCCTTGTGGAAGGTGTCAACTTAGTGAAAAAACACCAAAGACCAACCCAAGCAAACGAAAAAGGCGGTATCGTCGAAAAAGAAGCACCCATTCATGCATCTAACGTCGCACTTGTTGATCCAAAGACAGGAAAACCCACCCGTGTTGGTGTGAAAGTTGTCGAAGGTAAAAAAGTCCGTTATGCGAAAAAATCAGGCGCAAGCCTTGATAAATAAGGAGTTTGAACAATGAGCATAATTAAAGAACGTTACGAAAATGTTGTCAAACCCGAACTGATTAAGGCATTCAATTATACGTCTGTGATGCAAGTTCCAAAAATCGAAAAAATCGTGGTCAACATGGGTGTCGGTGACGCCGTCTTCAATCCAAAAGTCTTAGATGACGCTGTTGAAGAATTAAGAGCAATCACCGGTCAAAAACCCCTCGTGACCAAGGCAAAGAACTCCATCTCTAACTTCAAACTTAGAGAAGGTATGCCTATCGGTGCAAAAGTAACCTTACGCGGCGATCGCATGTGGTTCTTCCTTGACAAACTCGTCAATGTTGCACTTCCTCGTGTACGTGACTTCCGTGGTATCTCATCCAATTCATTTGATGGACGCGGAAACTACACTGTAGGGATTAAGGAACAAATCATTTTCCCAGAAATCAGCCTCGACAAAGTTAAAAAAGTTCGTGGTATGGACATTGTTATTGTTACAACGGCAAAAAGCGACAATGAAGGTCGTCAATTATTGACACTTCTTGGCATGCCGTTTAAGAAGTAAGGAGGCGCACTATGGCTAAAAAATCAAAGATCGTAAAAGAAGCAAAGCGTCGTGAAATCGTTGAGCGTTATGCAGACATTCGTGCAGAATTGAAAGAAAAAGGCGATTATGCCGCACTTTCTAAGTTGCCACGCAATGCCTCACCTACTCGCCTTAGAAATCGTGATGCGCTCGATGGTCGTCCCAGAGGCTATATGCGCAAGTTTGGCTTGTCTCGTTTGACTTTCCGTGAATTGGCACACAAGGGAGAACTCCCCGGTGTCAAGAAGGCAAGCTGGTAATAGGAGGAAGAACCAATGGTTATGACTGATCCAATCGCGGATATGCTGACCCGTATTCGCAACGCAAATAAAATGCGTCATGAAAAGGTTGAAATGCCTGCATCACGTTTGAAAACTGATATCTTATCGGTTCTCAAAAAAGAAGGATTCATCGTTGACTACGCAGTAGTGAAAGATGGCGTGCAAGGCAAAATTGTAGTGACCTTGAAGTACACCTCTGCAAAAGAACGTGTCATCAAAGGTTTGAAACGGATATCGAAACCAGGGCTTCGTGTATATACTACAGTTGAAAATTTACCCAAAGTGTTAAACGGTCTAGGCATCGCTTTGATCTCAACATCTAAAGGTATTATGACTGACCGTGAAGCACGTTTAGCACAAGTGGGCGGCGAAGTGCTCGCTTACGTTTGGTAATATAAGGAGGAAATTATGTCACGTATAGGTAATAAAGTGATTCAAGTTCCTGCTGGAGTTACCGTAACGATTAGCCCAGAAAACTATGCGATCGTTAAAGGTCCTAAAGGTCAACTTGAATTCCAATTCAATCAAATGCTCGACATCAAGCATGAAGGACATTCTATCAAGATTGTTCGTCCAAATGATGAAATTTTCACAAGAAAAATCCATGGAACAACCCGTGCACTCTTAGCAAATATGATCACAGGCGTATCTACAGGATTTAAGAAGCAATTAGAAATTCGCGGTGTTGGTTACAGAGCTGCGCTCCAAGGCAATGTCGTGAACTTATCGATGGGTTATTCTCATCCAGTGAACTTAGAAATCCCTGCAGGATTGACTGTCACGATTCCCAAGAATACGGACATCATCATCGAAGGTGCTGACAAGCAAGTCGTTGGTGAATTTGCTGCAAAGATTCGGTCCACTCGTAAACCTGAGCCTTATCTTGGAAAAGGTATTCGTTATGTTGATGAATACGTTCCACGTAAAGCTGGAAAGACTGCTAAGTAAGGGAGGACGCCAATATGATTAGAAAAATTTCAAGCAACATCACTCGTCAAAAGCGTCACCTTCGGATTCGTAAGATCGTTACGGGTACCGCAGAACGTCCAAGATTATCTGTCTATCGTTCGAATACAGCGATTTATGTACAGATTATCGATGATGAAAAACAGCATACACTGATCAGTGCACGCTCTCAAGAACTCGGCCTCAAGCATTCAAATATTGAAACCGCTAAGGCAGTTGGTAAACTCATTGCTGAAAAAGCACTTGCACAAGGTGTCACTTCAGTCGTCTTTGATCGCGGTGGTTATCTCTACCACGGACGTATCAAGGCACTTGCTGAAGCCGCACGTAGTGCAGGCTTACAATTCTAAGGAGGAGGACGAACATGGCTAAAGAAAGATATATGCAAGAAGAACAAACCGATAACCAATACGAAGAACGCGTTGTTTCGATCAATCGCGTAACCAAGGTTGTTAAAGGTGGACGCCGTTTCCGTTTCGCTGCCCTCGTGGTTGTAGGCAATAAACAAGGTCAAGTTGGCTTTGGTTCAGGTAAAGCTGCCGAAGTTCCCGATGCGATCAAAAAAGCGATTGAAAACGCAAAAACAAACATGATTAATGTCCCCATCGTGGGATCAACCATTCCTCATGAAATTACAGGCCATTATGGTGCAGGTAAAGTATTCTTAAAACCCGCATCTGAAGGTACTGGTATCATCGCTGGTGGTGCGGTCCGTGCTGTATTCGAACTCGCCGGTGTCAATGATATTTTATCCAAGTCGATTGGTTCAAGCACACCAGTCAACATGGTTCGTGCAACTTTTGCAGGTCTTAAGGAATTGAGAACTGCTGAACAAGTCGCTGCACTTCGCGGTGTAGATGTGGCGGAGTTACACTAATGAAACTACAAATTACATTAAAGAAGTCTTTGATTGGACGCAAGCCTAATCAAATCAAAACAGCACATGCATTAGGATTAAAGAAGATCAACCAAGTGGTGGTAAAAGAGTCTAATGAAGCCATTAACGGTATGGTGAAAACCATCAGCCATTTAGTTGATGTTACAGAAGTAGCATAAGGAGGATGACCATGTTAAACGAATTAAGACCCGTTGAAGGGGCACGCAAAAATCGTAAGCGCCTCGGTAGAGGACCCGGTAGTGGTACCGGTAAGACTGCCGGAAAAGGTAACAAAGGTCAACTCGCTCGTTCAGGCGGCGGTCCTCGTCCAGGGTTTGAAGGTGGACAGCTCCCCTTCTTCCAAAGATTACCAAAGCGTGGTTTCAACAATGTGAACCGCAAAGAATACGCTGTCGTTAACTTAGACGATTTGAATTTATTCAATGACGGTGAAGTTATTACGCCAGAAGTACTCATCGCTCGCAATGTTCTAAAGAAACTTAAATCAGGTGTCAAGGTTCTTGCAAATGGAACTTTAGAAAAGAAATTAACTGTCAAAGCGAACGTATTTTCTAAGGCTGCTGAAGCAGCGATTGTAGCGGCTGGTGGAACTGTAGAGGTGATCTAAAGTGTGGTTGCGTATAAAACGAGTTCTAAGTAACAAAACGGTGATGCTACGTATCGCATTCACCCTACTCATCTTATTGGTTGTTAGAATTGGAAGTTTCATTACCGTCCCACTTTTTGATACACGTGCCATCGTTCAATTTATGGAATCAAGCGGAAGTTTCGTAGCGATTCTCAATAATTTCAGCGGACAAGCACTTGAACGATTCTCTATCTTTGCTTTAGGGATTTCTCCCTATATTACAGCATCGATTGCTGTTCAGTTACTTCAAATGGTTATTCCTTCCTTCAAGGAATGGAGTGATCAAGGAGAAACCGGGAAGCAAAAGCTTAATCGGATTACCCGATACATGTCGATCGGCTTAGCGTTTATTCAAGCGTTTGCCTTGATCATTGGGATTTCCGTCAATGGTAGTGTTCTTATTCCTTCACTCGAAGCATCTGCTGTCGAACGCTATCGTTATTTCTTCTACGCCTACATGGCTTTAGTCATGACAGGTGGATCCGCACTTGTGATTTGGTTAGCCGATCAGATTACGAAAAAAGGTGTGGGCAATGGGACATCTATCTTGATTACTGCAGGGATCGTCACCAGCTTACCCGCAATGTGGACAACCCTTTGGACAAAATACATTACCAATGGAACCAATGGTTGGGATATCGTATTATTCTTGCTCGTGTTAATTATTTACTTTGGAATTTTGCTTGGTGTCGTCTTTGTACACATCGCAACTAGAAGAATTCCCATTCAATATGCGAACCGTCAAGGTAAATCCGACTCTCACATTCCTATGAAGATCAATAGTGCAAGCGTAATCCCCGTCATCTTCGCACAAACCATTTTATCGATTCCGCTCACGATTGTTGGTTTTACCAGTGGTAGTCAAACAAGTGGACTTGCAGGATGGATTAACAATATTTTCAACTTCCGTCAACCCATTGGATTTATTCTCTACGTCATTTTGATTATTATCTTCTCATTCTTCTATTCCTTCCTTACCATCAACCCAGATAAGATTGCCGATAACTTACAAAAATCAAATGCTTACGTTCCAGGGATTCGTCCAGGTGTGGATACGAAAGATTTTATTGCCAAATTACTCTTTAAGATTACGGTGATTGGAACTGTCTACTTAGTGATACTCGCCATTCTTCCAATCATCACATCGATTGTTTTCGGTTTCCAAGGTGCTGAAGCTTCCGCCATCACACTCGGTGGTACAAGCTTGCTGATTATTGTTGGGGTTGCCATTGAAACGACACAACAGGTTGAAACGGACGCAAGTCAAACAGAATACAGCGGCATCTTTAGATAATGGAGGATTAGATTATGCGCATCATTCTGATGGGCCCTCCCGGCGTCGGGAAAGGCACTGAGGCAGTATTGCTAGCAGAGCATTATCATATCCCCCATATCTCTACTGGAAATATCTTCAGAGAATTGTACAAAGACAACACAGACGTAGGCAAAATTGCGATGGGCTACATCGATCGTGGCGAACTTGTCCCCAATCACATCACCAATGAAATTGTTCGTCATCGTCTGATGGAAGACGATGCAAAAAATGGTTTTCTCTTCGATGGGTATCCGCGTAATATTGAACAAGCAGAAGCTTTTGACCGTCTTTTAGAAGAGATGGGATGGAAGCTTAATGCAGTGATTAATATCGCGGCTCCAGATGAAGTGATAATCGAACGCATCGCAGGACGTCGCGTTTGCGAAACCTGTGGCGCTGTCTATCATATCCACAACAAGAAACCCAAAAGAGAAGGCATCTGTGATCTTGACGGTGGAAAATTAGTACAGCGCGCCGATGACATGGAAGAAACGGTTCAACGACGTTTACGCATCTATTGTGAGCAAACCGCACCAGTCATCGGGTATTACAAATCTAAAGGATCGATTGTGGAAATCGATGGAACTAAATCCATCCAGTACACCGATTCAACCATTAAGAAAGTCTTAGGTGAGATGAATTGATTCAAATCAAATCACAACGCGAAATAGAGTTGATGCGTGAAGCTGGACGCATCTTAGATGAAACTAGACGTTTGCTTGAGAGCCATCTCAAGCCTGGTGTTAGCACGCTTCAACTCGACCGCCTCGCCGAAGAGCATATCTTAAGTCTTGGGGCTACACCCTCATTCAAGGGTTATCATGGCTTTCCAGGATCCATCTGTACTTCAATCAATGAAGTTGTTGTTCACGGTATTCCTTCACTTAAGGAAGTTCTTAAGGAAGGAGACATTATAACCTTAGATTTTGGCGTTAATTACAAAGGATATCACGCAGATTCAGCCACCACATACCCTATTGGTGAGGTCAGCCCAGACATCAGTAAACTTTTAGAAGTCACTGAAAAGGCACTCTACATGGGTCTTGAAATGGCAAAGCCTGGAAATTATGTTTCAGACATCTCCCATGCGATTGAATCCTACGTCAAACCCTTTGGCTACGGTATTGTCGAAGAATTCACCGGTCATGGCATCGGTCGAGAACTTCACGAAGAACCCTACGTTCCCAATTTTGGGAAGCCAAAGCAAGGACCGGTCCTCAAACCCGGGATGACATTTTGCGTAGAACCGATGGTTAACCTCGGAACGAAACGCGTAAAAATATTGTCTGATAATTGGACAACAGTGACAACCGATCGCAAACCATCCGCTCATTTTGAGCACATGATTGTGATCACGGAAACTGGATATGACATCTTAACTATTTCAAAGAAGGAGTGAATCTATGCCAAGAGAAGATTTAATTGAAGTTGAAGCCAAAGTCATCGAAGTATTACCCAATACTAAGTTTAAGGTGGAACTTCTCCAAAATGGGCACATTGTGCTCGCACATGTATCTGGTAAAATCCGCATGAATAACATACGCATTTTACCTGGTGATAAAGTAACGGTTGAATTATCACCATACGATCTATCACGCGGACGCATCACGTATCGCCGCAAATAAGGAGGAAATGATATGAAGGTAAGAGCATCAGTAAAAAAACGCTCCGAAGATGATATCATCGTCAAGCGTAAAGGCAAAATTTATGTCATTAACAAGAAAAATAAAAGACATAATCAAAGACAAGGATAACGAGGAGGAACTATGGCAAGAATAGCAGGCGTTGACATTCCACGCGATAAGCGCGTCGTGGTTTCGTTAACCTACATATACGGAATCGGGACACCCCTTTCCAAACAAATTTTAAAGGATGCAGCCGTCAGTGAAGACGCACGCGTCAAGAATTTATCAGAAGATGAATTAAACCGCATTCGTACCGAAATTACGAAGTATACCACCGAAGGTGATCTACGTCGTGAAGTCACATTAAACATCAAGCGTTTAATGGAAATCGGTTCTTATCGTGGTATTCGTCACCGTAAAGGATTGCCTGTTCGCGGTCAAAACACCCGCAACAATGCACGTACCCGCAAGGGTAAACCCAAGGCAATCACCGGTAAGAAGAAGTAAGGAGGGAATACTATGGCTAAGAAAAAGACAACAAAACGTAAGGTTAGAAAGAATATTCCCCTTGGTGTTGCCCACATTCATACAACGTTTAATAACACAATTGTTACCATCACTGATGTGGATGGAAATGCGATCGCATGGAGCAGTGCAGGTGCACTTGGCTTCAAGGGATCCAAAAAGTCTACTCCCTATGCTGCACAGATGTCTGCAGAAGCAGTCGCAAAGACAGCTATGGATAACGGGATGATCAAAGTTGAAGTTTCTGTCAAAGGACCTGGTCCTGGTCGTGAAGCGGCGATCCGTTCACTACAGGCTGCAGGTTTAGAAATTACTGCAATCAAAGACGTCACACCAGTACCACACAACGGATGCAGACCACCCAAACGTCCACGTGGATAATTTAAAGGAGGGGTAACTTGTGAAAGATTTAAAATTTGAAAAACCAACCGCAGTTGAGGAAATAGCTGTTGACGGTCACAAAGGACGCTTTACCATCAAACCCCTTGAACGTGGCTATGGAATTACGCTCGGCAACGCACTAAGACGTGTCTTATTATCATCACTTCCTGGTGCAGCTATCGTCAATATTAAAATCGATGGTGTCGAACATGAATTCTCCACGATGGAAGGCGTTTATGAAGACGTCATGGGTATTGTCTTGAACTTAAAGAAGGTCATCTTCGCAGTGGATTCAACAGACCCTGACTTTGAACAAAAACTTGAACTTTATGCAATTGGCGCAGGCCCTGTCACAGCAAGAGAATTCAATCATGTGGATGGTGTTGAAGTGATCAACCCTAACCAAGTGATTGCTAATCTTTCTGAAACAGGACGTTTATCCATGGAAGTCACCGTTCGTCGCGGTGTCGGCTATGTGAGCGCTGAAAAGAATAAAGGTTTTAGCAGAAACGAAAAAAGTATTATTCCCATCGATGCGATTTTTACACCAGTCACTCGCGTTTCCTATCATGTTGAAAAAACAAGAGGTGATGCCGATGAACTTATGTTAGAAATTGAAACCAATGGGGCCATTCAGGCAAAAGAAGCGTTAGCACTCGCTTCAAAGATGCTTATTGACTATTTGAACGTCGTTGTTCAAATCAGTGAAAAGGCAGCATCCACCGACTTTATTTTTGAACAAGAAGAAGAACCCACCAACAAGAAGCTCGAAATGAAGATTGAACAACTCGACCTTTCGGTTCGCCTATTCAACAGTTTGAAGCGTTCAGGTATTTATACCGTCGCACAAATCATCAGACTTACTGAAGAAGATGTCATGCGTTTCCGCAGTTTAGGTAGAAAGTCATTCAAGGAACTCAAGGAAAAGCTTGCAGAACACGGTTTAGAATTCGAAAATAGTTCAAATAAAGAGTCTAAATTTCATTTAGATGATGAAGATAAGGAGTAAATCATGGCTTATAGTAGATTAAGACGCACAAGCGATCAGAGAAAAGCCCTCCTCCGCGATTTGGTGACCGATATTATCATTAACGAACGTATCGTGACCACTGAAGCGAAGGCTAAGGAACTCAAAAAACTTGCCGATAAGATGGTCACACTCGCCAAAGAAGGCACCTTAAGTGCACGTAGACAAGCTGCGGAAACCGTTCGCTTTGAAGACGTCAAAGAAGGACAAAATGCCCTCCAGAAATTATTTTCTGAACTCGGCCCACGTTATCAAGATCGTCAAGGTGGCTACACTCGTATTATCAAAACAGTGCCAAGACGCGGCGATGCTGCACCCATGGCTATCATTGAATTTGTTTAATACATGATAAAACAGGTTTCGACCTGTTTTTTTATTTATCAACGTGATGAATAATATGATATCATGAATAAGAAGGAGGGTCGCTATGAGAAAAAATCGTAACCTATGGCCTGTGATTGGGCTCATTCTCCTTATTATCACTTTATTGATTGTTTCTGCCATCGATGATAATGATCAACTCATTATCAATACCGATGAGATTTCGACGTTCAATCAAGGATGGGTGTGGGTCACTGATGATGAAGACATTGAACTAGATACGCTTCCTGTGTCACTTGATGTCAATCACGATGAACCATATACCATTAGACAAACACTCCCAGAGGATTTTGATTATCCTCAAGTTATACTAGTGAGAGCGTCCCTTTCAAAGATCATCGTCAAACTCGATCATAGCCTCATTTATGAACATACCCATGAAGAGGATACGCGTATACCACACGCGAGTTTATGGCATCTCATCGAAATCCCAGCAGGTAGTAGTGGTAAAACCCTTGATATCACGTTTGAGACACCCTATCAAGACATTGCTGGAACACTCAATCCGATCGTTTATAGTAACCATTCAGCCATTTATGAATATTTAATCAATACTTATGGGTATCGCTTACTCATAGGTCTATTCGTGTTTATCGCAGGATTAATCATGATGTTTGGTAGTTCATTCACGTATTTAGGATTACAGAAGCGAGATGGACTCATTGGGTTATTTGCTGTATTATTATCCCTTTGGTTGATCGCCGAATCACGCATGTTACAGTTTGTCACAGGAAGTCACATTATCATAGGCTCGATGGCTTACCTAGCACTCGCAAGTTTTCCCATTCCTCTTCTCGTTTTTATTCATCGTTCGGTGGAAAAGACGTATCAAAAATGGATTCGTGTCCTGTTGGTCCTCTTTAGCATTCAACTTTTCCTCATTATTCTCTTTCAAGCGACCGGTATTTCGGACTTTTATGAAACAGTCATTTATACACAAGTATTGATCGGGATTGCCATAGTGATCACCATCGTTATTTTGGGGATAGTTTACTATAAAACAAAAGATGCATTTGCGAAAAAGTTCTTATCGATTATCGGCTTCTTAAGCGTATTTTTCCTAGCGGAAATCCTCAATTTTATTTGGGGAACTTTAGTCAATGTGTCGGTTTATCTCTCCTTTGGTGTTTTCTTACTTTCAATTTACCTTCTCATTAACTTATTTAGAAACGTCATGAATCGCATGAAAGAAGGCTACGAGAAAGAATTTTATCAACGATTAGCCTATCTTGATCAATTAACCAACGCGAAAAATCGTACCGCATTTGAAGCAGACATTGATCAGATATTTTCTAATCCCCAAGAACTCACCAAAGTATCGATTATCTACATTGATATTGATAATCTTAAAGAGATTAATGATGAATATGGGCATCTTCAAGGAGACCAATACTTAAAAGAAGCGTACCAGATGATCAGTCAACATTACGCACCATACGGGCAGTGCTATCGTGTGGGTGGTGATGAATTTGCATGTATTGTAAAAAATATGAACCCGAATCTCTTAAGTGCAATCAAACAGCATATTCAATCAGAACACACCATTGCGGATCATGGACTAGATATTAAGATCAGCTTATCGATTGGCTATTCGTCATTTAGAAGTCAAGATGAGAAGCCCAGTGATCTCATTAAACGCGCTGATGACGCAATGTATTTAGATAAAAAAGCAAAAAAACCGAATCCAGCTAGCCATGGAAAGTGACATGACCCCATGTCGCTTTTTTATTATCTTTATGATATAATAATGGACAAATCAGCGAGGTGAATTACATGAATCTAGAAAAAATGAAAGAATGGTATCGAAATAATCACTTAAGTGAGGAAGAATTTCAACGTGCTGAAAAGCTTCTTTTTGAACTTGAAGGTTTTTTACAAGAACAACATTTTCCAACACTCGAAGATTTGACGGAAGAAGAACTGGATATGGTGATCCGCTATTTACTCTTTACCAATCAAAATACCATTCCATCCTTTGTTATCTTAATGCGCTATTACAGACTTATCGGTCATCACGATCTTTTCATTCATTTAACGAAGTATACTGGGGCGATTGGTGTCATTGAATCGATATTGAAGAAGCTGGAACGTGTGGTGGGTTTAGATCGTGCGAATGAAATCATTAGCGATGTTGAGATTCCGGTACTTGGCACTGATCTTTTGGAAATCACACGCTTTACTAAATCATTCATCGAATTGCTCGAATCAAAACTGAGCGAGACAGAAATGCGCAGGGTGCTCGCCGATAATCATCATCAAATTCCCAAAGAAGCATTTCTGCAAGAAAAGATTTATTATGAAGCCGCACCTACACTTGAAGCATATCTTAAGGATCTTCATGAGCGTAAAGTAAAAGAACTTACCCAATTTATGGAAGAAAAACGTGTCTGGTTTGAACAAGAGATTACACAAGATGTGGTCGACTATGTTAAGTCGAACCAAGAGATTATGTCTGCGGTACTCAAGGATGATGCGCTATATATCACCAAGATTCCTTATGATACCAAGAAGTTTCTAGAAAGTGATAATGATGATGACCAAGCGTATTACTTATGTCATTGCCCTTTCGCTAGAGAAACGCTAAAGCATAAAGAATTTAAAATCTCTGCCAATTGGTGTTACTGTAGTGGTGGATTTACGAAGTTTCCTTTTGATGTGATCTTTGAGCAAGACTTAAAGATTGAGATGTTAGCATCAGCCCTTAGAAAAGATGGATCATGTCGCTTTAAGATTGATCTTTCAGGTGTGAATTACAAGAAATAACTAAAAAAATAATGTAAGGGATAAAGCGTAGACATTCTACGCCTTTTCTTTTTTAAAGAAAAAGAGTGAAGAAACAGTGAAAAAGGTTGTTATTTCTTCAAAATCGTCATACAATAGGTATACACCAATCATTGTGAGGTAAGTCATGAAGATTTTTAGCAAAATTTTATTCTTAATCATGCTTTCTTTTTTTCTTGTTGCCTGCGAGACGCCTCTTTCAGCAGAAGATGTTATCGATCAACTCGAAGTGACGTTTGCTGAAGGGGATTCCTACACATCAGTGACAGCAAATGTAGGATTACCGGTATCATCTAGTCAAAACGAAGATGCCACTTTTTCTTGGTCCAGTGATCACCCAGAGATTGTTGATTCACTAGGACGTATTGTAAGACCTAATGAAGATGTCACCGTGAAATTAACGGCCACATTAACTTTAAACGATCAAACGTTAACCAAGGATTTTTATTTAACGGTGAAGGGATTATATCTACCACTCAAGGTTAGATTTAGAGTCATGGGTGCGACCTATCAACTTGTAGATGTACCTTATGGCAATACGATTGACGTTTTTGATGATCCCTATGTGGAGGGATTTCTTTTCACAGGATGGTTTATTTCTCCAGAACTGACCGATGAATTTAGTTTTGATGATGAGATCACTAAAGATTTAGTCATTGAAGCTAAGTTTGAGATGCTCACTGAAGGCAGCATCACTGTTAATTACTATTTTGAGAATATCTTAAATGATGATTATACCCAAGATACCACCAAGACAACCACACAAACGTATGATGTGGGAACGCTCGTTACCGTTAACAACTCGTTTACTGGCTTTCAACTCAATACAGCTTTATCAACAACCACAACAAGTGTATCGGCGGGTGTGAATAAAGTTTTGAATGTTTATTATACGCGGAATCGCTATACCATTGAGTTTATGAATGAAGGCGTCTCTGAAGATCAATTTCAAGTCAAACATGGATCAACACTTGCAAAACCGGATGATTTAGTAAGAGAAGGGTATACCTTTGGTGGATGGTCAATCACCGAAGTGGGAAGAACCCCGTATGTCTTTGGTCAAACTGTCACACAGAATATGACATTCTATGCCATTTGGACGAGTGAAGATTCGTATACGTATGATGGCTATTACACGGGTGCCGATGGCTTAACAGGCTATAGCTTAACAGCGTTCTTAAGAACGCTTGTGAATACGGGCTTTACCCGCGTTGACTATGGTGCATCACGTTATATTCTTGATGAAACCGATCGCGATCCCAATAACGCAAGTCGCGTCATCCTCGTCTACTTAGGAACATCTGTTCCTGGCGCATGGGATGGCGGGATTACGTGGAATCGTGAGCACGTCTGGCCACAATCTCTGCTTGGTGTGAGTGTGGATAATAACTCGGTGAACCAAGGCTCCGATCTTCATAATTTAAAACCTTCGGATCCTCAAGTCAACTCTTCAAGAGGAAATAAGTATTTTGACTTAACGACCGATGCCGATTCCTATCTCCCTCGAGTGGGTGTGAGAGGCGATATCGCGCGTATCCTCTTTTATATGGCAACGTCTTATGACTTCTTGAGTTTGGTCAACCGAACTCCAGCAACATATCAAATGGCGATGCTCAATGTTCTCTTAAAGTGGCATGAAGATGATCCTGTGGATGATTTTGAAATGAATCGTAACGATGTCATTTTTAGTTATCAGCATAATCGCAACCCATTTATTGATCATCCTGAATTTGCAGAAAAGATTTGGGGACCAAGCACACTCTCAGCAGAAAATGAACATCAACCATTCTATCTAAAATTTGATGTCATTCCCTTTGTCATCTATACAGCAAATGCACCAACGACAGAAAAAAAGGAATGGATCTAATAATCCATCCCCAATTCATGATTTTAGAAGCAAAAAGGCCACTTGGCCTTTTTTATTCGAATGCGTTTTGAGTGCCTTTTTTACCACGAAGTTCTAAATAGAAATTCGCCAGTGTGGTTTGATAGTATGGCATAACAAAGAACATACCGACACCAAACGTGAGCACACCGAGTAAAAACCATCCGATAAAACTTAAGATGAGCATGAATAATTCCATCTTGTGACCGCGCATCATTTCTTGACTCTTTTTGATCGCATCAAATGCATCTATACCGGGTTCATCTGCAATGATGTATGACGTCATGCTATACGCAAGTGATTTCACAATCCCAGGAATAATGAGTAATAACGACCATAAGAAAGTGAACAAGCCAACCAGTAATGTCGCGACAAAGGAATTAATGAAACTACGTTTAAAACCTTCAATGACGAGTTCGATTTTTTTCCCATCTGTTTGATTTTCAATCATATCGAAAAGATAGATCGCCTGACCGACGAGTAATGGCCCAGCAATCACAAAACCAACAGCTGCAATCGAAGATGCAGCAGGAAGTGCAGTCACAATCAATGTGACCACGAGGACCATCCAATAACTTTTACGCAACTGGTCCCAAGCATTGCGTTTTAATTCACGATTTGATAACATGATTTATTCCTCCTCAACAAGATTCGTGCAGTATTATTATACGATAATTGATGGAAAATGGCATCATTTTAATGTTAGAAAACGTTTTATAATTAATAATAATTAAAAATAATGTAATTGTTAATGAAGTGATTACATTTTACGTGTATCGTGGTAAAATAGGAATGAAATCACGAAAGCGAGGGGTATTATGTTAATTATTGATCATGTATCCAAAAGTTATGATGGTGTTAAAAAAGCAGTGAATGATGTATCATTATTGATTCAAGCCGGAGATATTTACGGATTTGTCGGACATAACGGAGCTGGGAAAACCACACTGTTAAAATCCATTGCTGGAATCATTGATTTTGAAGAGGGTGAGATCCACGTTGATGGTCATTCAGTGAAGAAAGAACCACTCAAAGTCAAGGAAGTCATCGCGTATATTCCTGATAATCCAGATGTTTATGAATCACTCACAGGACTACAATATTTAGAGTTCATCAGTGACGTGTTTAAGATTGATCTAGCCGAAAGACAACGACTCATCAATCACTACGCGACTCTGTTTGAAATTCTTGATGTCTTAGCCAATCCGATATCCTCTTATTCACATGGGATGAAACAAAAGCTAGTCATTATCAGTGCGTTAGTGCATAAACCCAAACTCCTTTTACTTGATGAACCCTTTGTGGGTTTAGATCCAAAAGCAAGTTTTCAATTAAAAGAAATATTCCAAGATATGGTGAAAAAAGGCACTGCGATTTTCTTTTCTACTCACGTTCTTGAAGTCGTTGAAAAGTTATGCAACAAAGTCGCGATTATCAAACAAGGAAAGATTGTCGCATCCGGTAACACCCAAGAAATCATTCAAAATCAGTCGCTTGAAGACATCTTTATGGAAATTCAGAAGGAAGTCTAATGTATACCACGTTAGTCAAACTCTTCTTAAAAGAGAACATCTCCTTAAAGCGACTGATGGGGTTTGATGTTCGAAAGTCGAAAGTTAAAGCCATTTTAATTGGGTTAGCGTTATTGTATTCAGTAGTCGTTTTTATTGGTCTGTTTGGGTATTTGTTCTTTGATTTAGGGAAGATCTTAGATCAGATGGGACAAAGCGAAATATTGATCAGTTTCCTCTGTGTTTACGTACTTGGCATGTCGTTATTAATCACGTTCTTTAGAGCAAATGGGTCTTTATTCTACTATAAAGATTATGAGATATTATCTCCATTACCCATTCATCCGAGAACCGTGTTACTCGCGAAGATGACCGTGCTTTTGGTGATGCTCTACTTAATGAGTTTTATCATCAGCTTACCCATTATGTTTTCCTATTTTTATTGGAATGATTTCAGTGTTGTTGGTTTACTCATCTTATTGGTAGGATTTCTTTTTATTCCTTTGGTTCCTGTGGTGATTATGTCATTATTATCCCTTGGCATCGCTCAGTTTACAAGACGTTTTCGTCGCAGCAAACTTTTGAATCTGATTTTAATGTTTGTCGTATTCTTAGGGATTTTCATGGGAAGTTTCTCACTCAATGATATCGAACAGAATCCACTCACGGGTCAAATCGATTTATTTAAAGGGATTTCAGAGGTTTATCTCCCCTTTGACTGGTATCGCATCGCGATTCACCAGGGATCTTGGGTTCACCTACTCTATGTCATTTTGGTAAACGCAGTGATCTTTGGACTCTATATGTATTTCATCCAAGGGCTTGTCCATAAGACCAATCAAAAAGGGATCCGTGTCAACATCAAGAAGAACGGAAAACCCGTGACCTATCAAGAAAAACCTTTAATGTGGGCACTCATTCAAAAAGAATTTAAAAAGTTCTTTAACGTCACGATTTATGCGTTTAACGCAGGATTTGGTCCAGTCATCTTGATGGTAGCGAGTATCGCTAGTCTTTTCTACCAACAAGATCTTGAACGGATCTTAGGGGAAGCGATGGGAGCAGAACTTCCTTTAGAAGTCATGATCATCGCGCTTATCGGATTTGCAGTCTCGATGACGTATACACCTGCGATCAGTTTATCTTTGGAAGGTAAGAATTTCTGGATTATCAAGAGCTTACCGATCCAACCGAAAACGATTATGTACAGCAAGATTATCTTCAATATGTTACTTATTGTCCCGATTGCGCTCATCAGTATTGTTCTGTTTGGCATTAGTTTAAGCTTACCCATCTTAAATCAATTGATCATGATGATTTTGGTGGTGGTGTTTGCTGCAGTGATCTCATTCTTTGATGCCCTTGTGAACTTATACATGCCCAAATTTGATTATATGAACGAAGTTGAAGTCGTCAAACAAAGTGCGGGTGCACTTCTTGGAATCTTTGGTGGCTTTGCACTGATGGGAATCAATGGTGTAAGTTATTATTATCTTCATGGAACCATGAATGAATCCCTTGTTTTCTTGTTGCTGGTTGCCATCAATGGACTGTTACTCATTCCCTTGGTCTGGTTTATGGAGAAGAAGACAGAGAAAATCTTTAGAACACTTAAAGCATAGAAAAGAGGTCAATGTGAGTTAGTTTGCTAAAAACGGACAGTTATTAAAAAAGAGTAGATAGAGCTTGTCT
>CALMNM010000071.1 GCA_937868795.1 uncultured Acholeplasma sp. | reverse complement strand
TAAAAAAAGAGCATGATCATGCTCTTTCTAACAACCTCAAAGGTCATTTTTGAGGTCTTTTTTATTTTAGCTTGAAGGAACGTGTCGCCTGAATAGCTTTTTTCCATCCTAATAAATAATTCGCGCGCGCGAGGGAATCCATTTTTGGGACAAACTCTTGATCAAGTTGCCATGCTTTTTTGACCGCATCAATATTCGGCCAGAACCCGGTTGCTAATCCAGCAAGGTACGCTGCGCCTAAGGCGGTAGTTTCAAGAACTTTTGGACGATCTACGTTCAAATTAAGGATGTCTGCTTGAAATTGCATGAGAAATTGATTGACTGTTGCACCACCATCTACCTTAAAGGAAGCTAATGGTATATGTGTATCCTCTTCCATTGCTCTTAGTACATCCATCGATTGATAACAAATGGCTTCGAGCGTTGCTCGTGCAATATGCTCTTTAGTTGTTCCACGAGTAAGACCAAAGATTGCACCTCTGGCATCCGAATCCCAATAAGGTGTTCCAAGACCCACAAAAGCAGGGACCATATAGACACCTTCGTTTGACGAAAGGGAATTAGCTAAGCTCTCCGTTTCTGAAGCTGAGTCAATTAACTTGATGCCATCACGTAACCATTGAACAGATGAACCTGCAACAAAGACGCTTCCTTCTAAGGCATAAGTCACTTTATCATCAATGCCCCAAGCGATTGTCGTCAATAATCCATGTTCAGAAATCACAGGTTTATCACCGGTATTCATGAGCATGAAACAACCTGTACCATACGTGTTTTTTACCATACCTGGATCAAAGCAAGCTTGACCAAAGAGTGCAGCTTGCTGGTCACCTGCGATTCCTGCAATAGGGATTTCTTTACCAAAGAAGTGGTGTGGAACAGTTTTTCCATACACGTGAGAAGAAGGTTTTACTTCGGGTAACATTGACATTGGAATCGTTAGAATGTCACAAAGTTCTTTGTCCCACTCTAAATTGTGAATATTGTAGAGGAGTGTTCTCGAGGCATTTGTATAATCTGTGACGTGAATTCCTTCAC
The DNA here is from genome assembly GCA_937868795.1 of uncultured Acholeplasma sp. Classification (GTDB taxonomy): domain Bacteria; phylum Bacillota_I; class Bacilli_A; order Acholeplasmatales; family Acholeplasmataceae; genus Peloplasma. Next base: position 23,527 of record CALMNM010000071.1, on the reverse strand, counting down.
CTGTAAGTTTATAAACTAACCAGGTATCAATCGTTCCAAACATGAGTTCTCCACGATTGGCTCTATCTCTCGCACCTTCGATATGATCTAAGATCCATTTGATTTTAGTCCCAGAAAAATAGGCATCAATAAGCAATCCAGTCTTGCTCTTAAAGAGGGGACCATACCCTTGATTGTTCAGTTCATCACAAATATCAGAGGTTTGTCTTGACTGCCATACAATCGCATTATAAAGCGGTTGACCAGTTTTTCTATCCCAGACAACGGTGGTTTCTCTTTGATTGGTTATTCCAATAGCATGAATCTCTTCAGGTCTAAGTTTAGCTTCAAGAAGTACTCTAGCCATCACCGCAAGAACGCTGACCCAAATCTGATTTGGACTGTGTTCAACCCAGCCTGGTTTCGGATAAATCTGTTTGATTTCCTCGCTTGCCATAGCGATGATATTGGATTGATCATCAAAGATAATGGCACGTGTACTTGTAGTTCCTTGATCGATTGCTAAAATGTATGACATATAGCCCTCCTATAAGTTTTGACTCGGTAAGGATCTCGTAGCAATGAGATCGACACCCGTATGATGAATATCTTTTACGATGACATCTCCTATTTTAACATGCTTTTCCACGAGAATATCATCGATATCTTTCATGATTTCAAAAATTAATCCCTTAGGAATAGGTGAACTTGTTTTCACAGGTAATCTTGGAACGTCTTTAAATACAGTTTTCACTGTGCTTGTTAGTGTCCGCGTCGGATTGGTCATCTCTGTGATGGCATAGGCTTTACCTCTTGGGCAACGATTTCCTTTAACAGTCATTTCTTGATCTATATCCAGTTGACACCCTACAGGACAAATAATACAAGTCATCGATTTCATGAGATTTCCTCCACTTCTAAAGTGATTGGTTCGTTTGATATCCAATCATTAGGTTTAATCGTCAAGTGCTCCATTTCAGCTGGTGCTAAATAATTCGCTATTTTTTGGGCGATAATGTGATCACCTTGACGTGCAATGAGTTTCCCCTTTAACATTTTTTTCGTGACACGAAACATCAGATCAATCGATTCATCTCTAGCAGACATGTCAATTTTTTGTGGAACAACATAACGGACATTTTGACCGACCACAAGGTCTTTATGGTCCATACTCTTAGGATATTTTCCCAGGACATAATCTTTTGCAAAGCGTCCTGCTTTCGCCCCTTCATCACTTACCCAATCCACGAGATCATGCACGTGCAATGCATTACCACAGAAGAAGAGACCGGGAATATTTGACATTAAATGTTGATCTACACGTGCGCTTTTGGTTCTTCCATCTTTGTCGACATCAAGGATCGAAAATTGATCAATATCGGGTATAAGACCTACCGACAAGAGTAAGGTATCAACCTCAAATGTTTTTTCTGTCCCAGAAATAGGTTGAAACTTTTCATCAACTTTTGAAATCACGATGGATTCTAAACGATCTTTTCCATGAATCATTGTCACGGTGTGTGAAAGATACAAAGGGATGTCAAAATCATCTAAACATTGCACGATATTACGTGTAAGTCCATTCGAGTATGGCATGAGCTCTGCAACTCCAAGGACTTTCGCTCCTTCCAAAGTCATGCGTCTAGCCATGATTAACCCGATATCGCCACTTCCTAAAATGAACACGCGTTTTCCAACTAAATAACCATCCATATTCAAGTAACGCTGTGCACTACCTGCAGTCATAATCCCTTTAGGACGTTCGCCTGGAATTTGAAGCGCGCCACGTGTACGTTCATAACACCCTGAGGCGATAATGACCGCTTTTGCTGTGATATGTTCATATCCATGTTGCTCACTTGAAGTGGTTATCACAAACTGATCTTGCTTCTTAATATCAATGACAGTACTCTCTTTGATGATATCGATACCCTCTTCATTGAGATCTTTAATCAGTCGTTCTGCGTATTCTGGACCGGTTAACTCTTCTTTGAAATGATGTAATCCAAAACCATTATGAATGCATTGATTTAAGATGCCACCTAAGGAGTCTTCTCGTTCGATGATGGTAATGTTTATGTTGGTATCACGTGCAGAAAGAGCTGCTGATAATCCAGCTGCACCAGCACCTATAATTGCGATATCAGTCATTTTCATGTGTTTTGGTCTCCTTTACGAGTATGGGGGAATCTTGAGCATCATACATCACTTGATGTTTAGCAATGCCTTTTTCTTGAGCAATCAACCCTAAGACAGTGGATTCACAATAACCCCCTTGACACAATCCACTACCTGCACGTGTTCTCTTTTTAATTCCTTTAATCGTATCACTACCTACAGGATGATGAATCGCATCAATGATTTCTTGCTCACTCACGTGCTCACAACGACAGACAATTTTACCATACTTGGGATTTTTTGCTATCAGTGCTAAACGTTCTTGATCGGATGACTCTCTAAAGGATACAGGTCGTCTTCGTATTGGATCAAAATTCGCTTTCTTTTTTGGTAAATCATGCATGACGTGTTCAATCAGATATTTCGCGATGGCAGGAGCTGCTGTTAAACCGGGTGAATCGATACCCGCTAGATGGTAAAATCCAGGAAAATTCTTGGATTCTTGAATATAGAAATCACCATAAGTTGATGTTGCTCGAACGCCTGCAAAGGTTCGTATGATTTGATGATAAGGAATGTCATCGGAAAGAGAGGTGAGTTGTTCTTTAATATAGTTAAGACCTTCACGTGTTGTCATAACATTTTCCTTATCCTCGATCAGTTCAGAGGTTGGACCGAGAAGAAGATTCCCATGAACTTGAGGAACAATTAAGACACCTTTACCTTTATCGGTGGGTAAAGGATAAATGACATGTTCAAATAAACCTTTTACTTTTTTATCAATCACAAAATACTCGCCACGACGCGGTGTGATTTTGACCTCAAAGTCAGGCTCAATCATATTCGCGATGACATCGCTCATGACGCCTGCTGCATTGATGATATGTTTCGATTGGATCACTTGTTTATGGTTGATCGTGACATCAAATCCCAACTCAGTTTTCTTTATGCCAGTCACCTGAGCATTTTTTTGATAAGATGCCCCATTCTTTAACGCATTTTCCATCGCTGCTAAAGCAACTTCCCATGAAAAAGTCACCATGGTTGTAGGAAGTGATAAAACCTTGGTTATGGATGACGCTAACTTAGGTTCTTCCTTTCTTGCCTGATCCTTATCCAATATCATCGCTTCAGGGACACCGTTTAGTTTTGCTTGTTTGAGTAAGTCATCAAGCATAGCCTCTTCTTTTTTATCGTGTGCTACGACAAAAGCACCCGTATACAAAAGTGGGACATCGAGTTCTTTTTTAAGTTCGTGATAAAGTTTATTCCCTTCGACACAAAGCTTCGCCTTCAGTGTGCCCGGCTTGGGATCATGACCCGAGTGAATAATCGCACTATTCGCTGTCGTTTGATGGGTTGCTAAGTCGTTTTCCTTTTCCAAGACAAGAATTTTCGCCTCAAAACGAGATAATTCTCTGGCGATCAGTGAACCGATAACCCCTGATCCAATAATAATATAATCGTACATAGTTGCTCCTTTCAAAATAAAAGAGAAAAATAATGATCGACATTACTTTTCTCTGGACTCTTTTAATTGATTAACTTGTTTAAAACACTAATACCAAAGTTTGGGGTTTGATGTCGTGACTGCAATCGCGCCTGCATCAAGGCATTTATCGATTTGAGCCTTTGTTCTGATAAGTCCACCCATCAAGATATCACATGTAACAGCCTGTTTGATTTCAGGAATGATTTCAACCGTGAGTGCAGGTAAGACTTCAAGATAATCAGGTTTTGTTTTTTGGACAACATCCAAACTTTGTGCAAGTGAGATTGAATCTTTTAAGAAGAAGCGTAAGATGCCCATCACTTTTCTTTTTTTACAAATCTCAATGACTTTAGGTTTGCTAGTAATGATCCCATCAACTTTTAGTGTTTGAATTAGATAGATTGCTCCATATTCGTCGGATGATAATCCTTTGATGAGTTCGGAGTGAATCAGAACCTTTTTATGGTGCTCTTTCATTTGATTCACCAAATCAGGAAGTTGAGCGAGTTGAAAGTTCATTAATATGCCATAGGTGAGATGGTGATCTAAAAACGCACGGAGTTCACTATGATTACTGATTGCTGGAATGACGGATTGGTTATAAAACATGTTTTTCCTCCAAGTAAAATAAATAGCAAAGTAAAAATGCAGGTTTCGCATTTCATCACTTTGCTCTCGAACTCTAGATACGCTTAAATTACACTTTGATTATACCTTGAAATGATGATACTGTCAAGAAAGGAAAATGACTATCGTTCAGATAGATAATTCGTTCTCAGTAATAATTTAGCAAGTAAATAATGATTGGCAATACGCTGTTTTTCCAATAAAATTTCTGGATCACTTTCAGATAAAACGATATATTCTCCGTTCATAATATAGGCATAATGTTTCGTGTAGACTGGAGTGATGATCGAAGAAAACATATCATGACCGAGTTCGATTTCACTTTCTCTTAAATTGAAGAGAACTGATAGCGTCGGTAAGATGTCAAATGATGTCGTTTGTTTCGTGATGGTTTGTGGTGTGATATCGCTCGACCATATATATAAATTTCCTTGATATTTTTCATGATCGGATTCTTTTTGTGAGAATTCTTCATAAATCGATTGTGTCATGGTGTAGGGATAATGATCACCGGATAACACGATGACTGTCTGATCGAGTAACCCTTTTTCAACCAGTGAATTAAATAAGTTTTCTATCATCTTATCGAGTTCTACTTGAACCGCGTAGTAATATTTGAGTTCTTCAGGGATATCAGGATAAAGTGAGTTGACTTCATCATAATGAGCTTGTCCAACATCATGATGCTTATTATAGGGTGAATGACCTGAGAAGGTTATCACAAAACTCATGAAAGGGGTGTTTTCTGGCAAGATGAGATCTTTTGCTTGTTCAAAAAACTGTGCATCGAATCGTCCATCAATCGGATCTAGTCCCAATTCATCACGCCCGTAAAAGGCATCATAGCCATAGTTTTCATAGACGATATGACGACCATAAAATTCTTTATAGTTGCCATGAAATGCTTGTGTGAGGTATCCTTGTTCTTTAAATCGATTGGCAAGTGACTCTTTATAGGTATTCTCTTTAAAAATAGAGACTGTGGGTCCATCTTCGATGGAAGGAATCCATCCCGTATTAAAGATGAATTCAGTGTCACTGGTTGTCCGTTGAAAAACAGGGGTATAATGCTGAGCAAAATCATATCCTTCGGTCTTTAGACGATATAAATGAGGGGTGAGGATAGGATCTAAAGCAATTTCGTCATAAGACTCAGCTAGAATAAATACGAGATTTTTCCCCTCAAATTCGCCCACATGTTCATGTACTGAAGGTGCTTTTTCTAGTGAACTCATCAAATCCTCAATCTTTTCATCATCCGAAGGAAGTGAAATTATCGGAATGATTGTATCAATAAGATCTCTACCCATCAAATGGAAGAAACCAAAATGTTTTGCAAAATCACGTTTTGAATAAACACTCCTATAAAGATATGGATCGGAAGCGAATAAGGTTTCTTTTTGCGTTGGATAGGCGATGTTCATCACAAAAAGTAAGAAAACAAGGCCGATAGAAATCAAAGAATGAGCTGAATATCGCCGTCCCACCTGATGTTTATATTTAAATACACCATACAAAGATAATCCAGCAATCAATAATACCCATAGATGTAAGAAATGAAAACGATACATGCTTTCACCAGATTCGAGACCCTCACGAAGGGTTAATGCCTCTTTAAAACTAAAGAATTCACGAAAAATCCGGTAATAAACATCTTGACCAATCGTATAACTCATAAAGATAATTAAACTCAACAAAAGGAATATCGTACGAAATCTACCTTTAGTCATCTGAGCAAGTAAAACCCAAATGATGAAGCCAAAAAGCGATCCAAACAAGTAAGCCCACGTTGGACTAAACTCGTTTTTTATCATAAAAGAAAATTCAAAGATCATCATCGCACCTAAAACGAAGGTGAGATCCTTATGATTTTTAAGCCATGTCATCCAACGTAGTCGATTGATCCACACATTACCTAGTAACAACAGAAGAGACCCTAAAAAAACAGTGATTTCAAGTCCGTTTGATAATGCTTGATCACTGTTTAATCCAAGACGAATTCCCCATATAACCGAGAGTAGAATGAGATAGATGATGTTTATTTTGAAGTATTGTTTCATGGTTGGCCATCCTTCATTGTTATCATTTTCATTATACAATAAAAAACCGACTTCCGTCGGTATTTTAATAGATAATATCCATGATATCCGCTGCCTTAATACGCTCAAAAGTATCAAGAATAATCAAGCCTAAGATAGGATCTAATTTACGGATCTTCCCAAAGGTTGTCCGAACGTAACCATCGATATAGTATTCAACTTCAACATCAACTCCTTGATGAACGGCTAAGGAAAGTTTTCTGTTAAGCTCTTCGTATTGATCATCACTTAGCACGGGTTTATCCTTTTTCCCAAGGCGTAACTTCATTTCTCTAATCATCGCTCCATAGCCCACCAGTGCATCAAAGGGAGCCCATTTAATAATGCCACGATCGATATATTGACTAGGCATGATGACCTCCGATCATGGTGTTGCGTGCTTTGATTGTTGAAGATTCAAGTTCACTTGATGCACGATTGACACTATTTTTGCCAAATTTAAATTTAAGATCATCCACGGCTTGATGAAGCTTATGTTCTTTCATCAGCCGTTCAGCATCTTCAAATAAAGAGAATTGATAGCTGTGCTGATCCATAAGGTTTCCCACGCTGACATGGACTCTTCGAATGGGTTCATCTTCATAGTATGTATGAAAAAGACTTAAGCATGTTTCATAGATGACAGAAGCATTCGAGGTGGGTTGTTCTAGGGTGATTTGCCGCGAAAATCCACCACCAACTTCTTTACTGTAGGCAATGCCAAAGTGAATTGTTCGGGCCACTTTTTTATGAAGACGAAGACGTCTAGCAACATCATCAACCATCTCGATGATGATCTGAAAAACATCAGGAACAAAATAATCATGAAACAATGTTTGACCTGAACCGTAACTCTTACTAACAGCCCGAATCGTTTGTTTTTGTTGAATCATGCTCATGTCAATCCCATGCGTGTGATAATAGAGTTCTTCACCAAGAATGCCAAAGATTTTCTTAAGTGTTTCAGGACGGTAATGGGCAATATCCCCAATGGTTTGGAGACCAAGACGATTGAGTCTTTTCTCCATTTGAGAACCGATACCCCACATTTCAGAAAGAGGCTCGATGGGCCATAACTTCGTAGGAATGTCTTCATAATTCCATTTGGCAATGAAATCGGGTGCTTTTTTGGACTCAATATCCAAAGCGAGTTTAGCCATGAGCATATTGGGACCAATGCCACATGTGGCATAGAGCTTGGTTTCCTGATAAATGGTATCTAAGATCCATTTGGCCATTTCAACATCCGTTTTTTGGTAATAGTTCAAATATTCAGTGACATCGATAAAAGCTTCATCGATGGAATAAACATAAAGATCATCTTCAGAGACAAACTTCAGATAAATTTCAATAATCTTTGTGGAGTATTCGAGATACGTTTCCATGCGTGGCTTTTGGAAAATGATGGGTAAGTCAGGGGGAATCTCATGAATACGACAGCGACTTGGAACGCCAAGCGATTTAAGATAAGGGGTGACAGCGAGAACAATAGATCCACTACCTCTCGATTTATCAGCCACCACCAAAGCGGTTTTAAAAGGATCGAGATCAAGGAGTGCGCATTCTACAGAAGCATAGAAACTCTTTAGATCGATGCATAGAATATGACGATGCAATTTATATTCTTCCATGATTTCATCCTCCTTTTGTGTCATCATTATATCAACAATTTGCCAAAAGAAAAGGGGTAAAACGTAAGTTTTTAAGTGAAAATGCTCACAGAAAATTTACATTTATAGACATTCTAAACGTAAGCGTTTTATGAAAATGAATCAGTCGTTTTCATAAAAAAAGACACGCATATTTTGCGTGTCATAAAGTCTTTGGTTTGGGATAGGTTACCCCTTTAAGATCAATGGTCATCGTTTCAATCGCGATATCTGTATATGGGCGATCGCGATAATCACGGGGTTGGGTGGCAATTTTATCGACAACCTCAATACCTGAAGTCACAGCACCGAATGCGGCATAGTTTCCATCTAAATGCGGGGCGTTTTGATGCATGATAAAGAACTGTGACGTTTGGGAGTTGGGGTCATTAGTGCGTGCCATTGAAAGAACACCGCGGGTGTGTTTAAGAGGATTAGCAAAACCGTTGGACGTAAATTCACCCTTAATCGGGCGTAATTCTTTTTGTCCTCCCCCTCCCTGAATCATAAAACCAGGAATGATTCGGTGAAAGATTAGACCGTTATAATAATTTTCCTTAACGAGGTGGATGAAGTTGTTGACGGTGTTGGGGGCAACTTCCGGAAATAGTTCAATGGTGATGGTTCCATAATCCTTAACATTTAAAGTTACTATGGGATTTACTTCTTTGTGTAATTGACTGAATGTCATAATTGTCCTCCTTTAATTCACGATTAATGAAATGTCCTACATTTACATTATATACGCTATCTGAGAATATGACACATGATGTGATTGATATCAAGACTTAATTTGTCTTGATTCGGTATTTTCTAAAGCGTACCGTACCATAAACCCCAGTCACAATCATTAAACTTCCGATGATATGATAATACTGCAAAGGTTCGTTGAGAAGAATCGCTCCAGCAATCACTGCAACAATGGTTGAGATGTTCGAATAGATTGATGTGATATGTGCAGGTGCTTTACTCAACGCAAAATTGACCAAGAAAAAGCCACCGATTGAGGCAACAATACCCAAGTATAATATAGGAAGAATAAGTTCAATATGATAAAGATTTGTCACATAATCAAGAAGTCTACCTTCATAAAGTAGTTTAATAACATAAAGGATATTAAATACCACCGCACCATAAAGCATCATAAAATAGGTAATCTCATAGGGCTTGAGTACTTTTGAAGCATTGCGTGAAGCGATATTGAAGAGTGCAGCTGATAAAACAGCACCAAAAAGAAGAAGATAACCGATGGCCTCAAACGCGATCCCATCCCCTAATTTAAAGAATTGGATAAAAATTACACCAGAAACAGAGAGTAAGATAAATAGAAACTGAACAGGTTTCGGCTTTTCGTTTAAAAAGATACCCGAAAGTAGTGTCACAAAGATTGGAATCAACGCGATCATCATCCCCGCTTCACCACTCGTTGTACGCGCTAAACCATACGTTTCTGTCAAAAAATAGAGAATCGGTTGAAAAATCGCCACAGCAAATAAATACATAAAATGCGATTTCTCAAAACGAATTTTAACGACTTTAAACAAGCGTAACAACTCAAATGTTACAAAAGCGACTAAAAAGCGATAAGCAATCAACCCAATTGGACTGACGAAATCTAACGCCATTTTTGAAAACATGAAGGAAAAGCCAAAGATTGTCGCAAACATTATCCCAGCAAAATGAACATTTTTACTCATATATTGTCCTTTATGGATGCCAAAATGATAAATAAGCATCTCTCCATACATCATCATAGCAGTTTTCCTTAAGAACTTCTACTAAAGTAGAAAAATTGCATACATAAAGATTTCAAAAATAATAGTAAAAAAGTAATAATAAGATATTGACAATAGTGTATGACATACAGTATAATGAAAAGCGAGGAGTGATGATATGGACAACACATTAGTCAATAATCTCATCGTCGAGTTAAAACGAGGGACACAAATGCTTTCAGTCTTATCACAGTTAAAGACCAATCAATATGGGTACTCTCTACTTCAAGCACTTGAAGAAAAAGGGGTAACCATTGAAGCAGGAACACTTTATCCACTGTTGAGAAGACTTGAATCACAAAACCTACTGAAAAGCGAATGGGATACGACAGAGTCAAGACCAAGAAAGTATTATGTATTATCTGAAGAAGGCAAGGAGATTTATAAAGAACTCATTGCAGCATGGAAAATGATTATTAAAGAAACCAATCACCTAATTGAGGAGGATATCCAATGAAAAATATTATTGAACGCTACATTTATGCGGTCACCAAACGTTTACCAGAGAAAATGAGAGAAGAAGTCAAAGAAGAATTGACAGCAAACATCAATGACATGCTACCCAAAAATCCATCGGATGAAGACATCGATAGAATTCTTCATCAACTCGGTCACCCAAGGGAACTTGCGAAAAATTATCGTGGTGAAGATCGTTATTTGATTTCCCCATTATTCTTCGATGATTACATCCAGACATTAAAAATTGTAGCCGTGATCTTTATTGGGATTTCATTGGTCTTTGGGACCATCGATGCAGTGATGAATATTGATGCTGACACGATTTTTGGTAGTATTGCTGAAGTTTTCTCCAAAGTTTTCTCTAATGCTTTCAATAGTGTTGTTACAGCGTTTGCATGGGTTACCCTGATATTTTGGGGGATTGATACTGCAGCGAGACACCACAAGCTTCCCGAATGGAAAACAAAGGATCTTCCTGATTTACCCAAACCACATACCACAAAGATCTCACGTGTTGAAAGTACGATTGGTTTAGTCTTAGGGACATTCTTTAATGCGGTATTCATTGTTTTGATCTATCGCTATATCGATGTAATGGGTATTTACGAAAATAATGTCATGGTTCAACAATTATTCAATCCCCAAGTAACCAATCCATTCATTATTTATCTTATTATTTCGGCGGTGATTGGTATCTTCGTCGGTACGATGAAACTCCATTATGGCGAATGGCGAATCTCACTTGCTGCGTTATACACGACATATCAAGTTCTCTCAACGTCAATCTTCCTGTTATTTATCAATGCAGAAGGATTATTCTTGCCAGGCGTCTATTCGACTATTGGTGGTTATTTCACACAATCACCTGATGTGATTCGCGGATATTTTGATGATGCGATTTTGGGTATTACCATATTTGCGATCATTATGCTCGGTATCGATCTGATAGCTACTTGGGTAAAAACACTTAAATCAAAACGTGCATAAAAAAAAGGTTAGCTGCGGCTAACCTTTTATTCTTAATTGACGTAAGGACGCTTTTCCTCTTCTTTATCCACAATGGGTTGTTTTTCTTCAGGAACGCGCTTTTCTTTTTCTTTACCTGCATTGAGTTCTTTCGCATATTCCCGATATTTCTTGTAACCACCGAAACCATCAATGCCTAGATAACCAGCACCGACTAAGGAGACGAGTAAGAAGAATAAACCGACCATATTGTAATCAAAATTAGGTAATACAGCAATGACTGTACCTAATGTCAAGCTGACAATATGAATCCAAAACTTAGGAATCTCTGTCTTTTCGCCAAAGAAGACCACAGAGTTAAAGTAAACTAAACCGCGAGCATAGAAGAAGAATGCGAGGGAGAAGCGGTAGACGGTTGACCAGACTGCCTGTGTTGCAAGATCTTGGGTTAATGCGATGTAAATCATAACACCACCAATAATCGTATCAAAAATGATTTCAATCAAATTAATGGTTCTTAGCACTTCTTTGTGCAGAGATTTCATCAGAGGGATGACTCTAAAGATTGAGAAGATGACAATTGCAATTCCGGTAATCGTATAGACCACTTCATCCGCAAAAATCATGTAAACGCCAACGCCAACTAAAATAGCTGCAAGAACAAATTTTAAGACCCAACCATAACCATACTTCATAAATATGACCTCCTTTTTATCCTTCTACTTGTATTATAGTGCAATTCATGGTGGTTTGCAATGAACAAACCATAAACTCATAAGGAATGAATATAGCTAGATAATTTTCTAATAGGAACGCGATCATCTATCATTCGCATATCCGCAACAAAGTCTTGACTTTCTTTGACATCAATCCATGGATGAATGGTTTTTAAATGTGTGACAATATCATAAAAGGAATATTGGTCATTAGAATTGAGTAAATAAAGATCAGGGGATTGGGTTGTCACGATATAATAAATCATATCCGCAGTATCTGTAATGAATGTTACCGAAGGATACCACTTTGAGGATGCAAATACAACCCCTTTTTGATCCATTTCTTTTTTGAGAAAATCAATCATTTGATTGGAACCAGGAGCATCACCGATTTGCCAACTTAGTCGTAGGATGTAACTTAAAGGATTGGCTTCCAGAACCAGGATTTCAGATTGTCTTTTATAGGAACCGTATTGATCCTTGGCATCTGCGATGGTATTGACGGCATAAGGACCCGCAGTTTTTGCATCATAAACTGAAACTGTACTAATATAGACAAAAACAATATTCAACTTGGCGCAGAGATTGGCGAGTGTCTTCGCCCATTCGGGTGATCCCATGGCAAAATGAAGCAAAATATCAGGTTGATGCGTTAAAAGAAAATTCTCAATCACTTGAGGTTGATCCACTGGAACAAGTTCACGGTCATAAGTTATCGTCGTGATTCCATAAGATTCAAATGTTTTTGCTACCACAGGGGCGACGGTCCCATGCATGCCCGTAAATATTGCTTTCTTCATACGATGACTCCTTTTCAAAGAAGAGATATGTGTGTTATAATGTTTTTGATAAAACGAGGATGTGAAATGATGAAACAACGAATTATCGCGGCGATGCCGCTCATAAGTTTAACGTTATTCTTAGGTGTAGGTATCTTTTACCAGGAATGGGAAAAAGCTGCAGGATTCTTTTTACTTATTCCATTAAGCTGGATTGTCTTTAGCAAACATCCCATTAGAAGATTATCAGATTTTATGATCATTATCGCTCTTGGGATTTTCCTTTGGATAGGGATTACCTTTGAAGTTTGGCATCCCACATGGTTGATATTCTTAAGTATTCCCTTGGTCGATGTGATAGCAGATAAGAAATTGACGCCAAGACGTCTTGTTTTTATTGGTGTTTTAGGAGTCTATATTCTATTAGGTGTTTTGTTTAATGAATGGAATCGTGCGTGGATCGTCTTGTTCTTTATACCCATCATCAATACACTATTTTTTCCTAACAAAACATTCAAGAATATTACACGTGAACCGATTGGTGAACGCTTTAAACGCTATGTGATTAATGAAGAAAGAGATGAAGAAAATTAGGAGCCTTAGCTCCTTTTTTATTGAACTTCTAGGGTTGTAAAAGAAAATGTTTCGACATCAAATAAGCCCTGATCCGTGAGTTTTAGTTTTGGAATGACAGGTAGACACAAAAAGCTTAGTGCAATCAATGGATCATCTTTCATCGTCATTCCTGATTTCACCAATTCGGAGCGAAGCTTTCTGATTTTCTCTGCAACATCATAACCAGAGGAAGCAGTCATCAAGCCTGCTACTTCAAGTCTGAGTGAGACAATGACTTTTCCTTTTTTCACTAAGGCAATCCCGCCTTGAATATTCTTTAGTTCTGATGCACAGACCATCATATCATGATCATCAGATCCTACCATGACAAGATTGTGTGAATCATGAGCAATAGTCATCCCTAACGTGCAATCTTTAAATCCAAAACCTGTGACAAGCCCTTTACCAATCGTATGAAGATGATGATGTCGTTCGATGGAGACCAATTTAAGGACATCGATGGAAGAATCAAAGATAAAATGATCATCTTTAATTTCCACATCCATGTGAATTTCATCTGTGATGATGTTATGGGGTACTAAACCGATGACACGAACTCTGTTTGATTTTAGGGGTAAACGTAAATCAAGTTGATCTAAATCCACATGAACGGTATTCATGACATCAGCGGGTACGTCTTCCTTTGATTGATCAAGTATTTGACCGTTTTTAGCCACTAACTCACCCTTTTTATATACCATGATAGGTTCAATTTTCTTTAAATTATCAAAAATAACCAAGTCTGCATTTTTACCCGGAGCAATCCCCCCGATATTTTTTAATCCATAACAAGTCGCAGCATTTAGCGTCGCCATACGAATGGCATCGATGGGGTCCATACCTAATGAGATGGCTAAGTTAATGTTATAGTTGATATGCCCCTCTTGAATTAAATCAAGGGCATGTTTATCATCGGTACAAAATGTCGCACGATGAATATTCTTAGCATTGATTGCAGGAATAAGATCAGCCACATTGCGCGTTGCAGAACCTTCCCTAAGATGGACATACATACCTTTTGCAATGCGTTCTTGAAGATAATTCATCGCTGTCGATTCGTGATCGGTTTCAATTCCGGCATACACATAAGCGTTTAAATCATTTCCTAGTAAGTCAGGTATATGACCATCAATGGTGTGACCTTCCATCACATCAATTTTTTGATGAATCTCTTCATCACCTTGAAGAACAGCTGGATAATCCATGACTTCACCTAATCCCAAAATTCTCGGATGGTTTTTATAGGATGCAATTTCTAGAGCATTAAGTGAAGCACCGCTATGCTCAAAAGAAGTAGCTGGTACTGAAGAGGGAAGCATAAAATAAACATCTAACGGGATGTTTTCGCTCGCATGAAGCATATATTCAATGGCTCTTAGACCTAAGACATTCGTGATTTCATGAGGGTCAGCAACAATGGTTGTGGTCCCCTTAGGCACGATGATTTTAGCAAATTCTTTGGGTGTAAGCATCGAGGATTCAATATGAACATGGCTGTCGATAAATCCAGGAGATAAATATTTCCCCTTTAAATCAATTTCTTGATGACCATGATAGATTCCAGTTCCCAAAATCATGCCTTTACTGATGGCGACATCCACCAAGTCAATGGTTCCTGAGTAGACATTGATGACTGAGGCATTCTTAAAGACGAGTTCAGCTTTCGTGATCCCTCTGGCTTGCTCCATCATTGTTTTATAATCCATGACATCATCCCTTTCGAAAATTAGGTCATTATGGTTGTGATTTTTTCTTATTTTATCACAATCCTATGAAAAGCGGGTCAAATAATAAAAAAACAACGACAAGCCGTCATTGTTTCATCATTTGCATATAAAAATAAGGATATTTTGGAGTAAAGAAGTAAAGGATAGCCATCCCCATAATTAGACCACCAAGATGACCTAATATGCTGATGTTTGGCACGAGAAAGGTGATCACAAGGTTGATGATCATGAGCTGCTGAATCGACTTAATGGTTCGTGGATGAAACCATTTTTTTTGTTTAATGGTGAGCATAAATAAACCGCCCATGATCCCAAAGATAGCACCGGATGCACCAATGGTGACATCGCCAACATTTCCTAAATAGGTAACAAATAACGAAGATAATAATCCTGATCCCATGTATAAGACTAAATACCATTTGGGGCCGATGAGACGCTCCATATGACCACCTAAATAATAAAGAGCAACGGAATTGAATAAGAAATGAGTGATGCTACCATGTAAAAACATGGCGGCGATCAAACGGTAGAATTCTTGATTATCTCGAATGAGAGGTGGGAAAATTGCTCCCCATCGAACGAGATTAAGTGTTGTAAATCCACCGGTAAAGATCACAATAAAGACCATCACTATATTGAAGAGCAATAGTGTAAAGGTAACGGGATGCTTGTTGATGTAGTCTTTGATTGCAGTCGAGTCCATTTTGATTCTCCTAGAGGGGTAAAAACAACGTAAAGTCATGTTGATGTTTCCTTCATTTTACCACACCTTAAAAAAAGAAAAGACAGAATTAATTTCTGTCTAGTGTTTGTTATTGACGAACACATCGTTATATTGACGATGTACTTTAATGAAAGTCGTACATTTAGAAAGTTGTTTTAGGGTTGGAGCTCCTACATAAGTACATGTCGAACGAATGCCCCCTAAGATATCTTTGACTGTATCATCAACACCACCACGATAGGGAATTTTTACGGTACGACCTTCAGAACTACGATACTCAGCAACTTCTCCATGATGTTTCATCATCGCAGTAGAAGAACTCATGCCATAAAACTCGACAAACTTAAGTTCTTTGTAGATAGGTTCCTTGGTGACTGAGTGCTTTTGGTGGGTATCGTGATATTCGGTGATGACATCTCCGCCACCCTCATCATGACCGGCAAACATACCTCCAAGCATGACGAAATCAGCACCTGCACCAAATGCTTTAGCGACATCCCCTGGACATGTACAGCCACCATCACTGATAATGTGTGCCCCTAAACCATGAGCAGCATCTGCACATTCGATGATGGCAGATAATTGTGGGTAACCAACACCTGTTTGAATACGTGTTGTGCAAACAGAACCAGGACCAATACCTACCTTGACGATATCTGCACCTCTTAAAATAAGTTCTTGGGTCATATCTGCAGTCACGACGTTTCCTGCAATAATGATATGATCAGGATAGTTCTTTCGAACATTTTCGACAAACGCACCAAAATGCTCAGAATATCCGTTAGCAACATCGATACAGATAAATTTGATGGAAGGTTGATTTTTTAAAATATCTTTTAAATTTTGAAAGTCTCGTTTGGATGTCCCTGTGGAGACTGCGAAGAAGTTGGGGTCTAAATTGGCAAAGGTATCCCCGATGGATTCGGATTCATAACTTTTCACAAGGCAGGTAAAGAGCTCGTGTTTCTGTAAAGCTAATGCCATCTTCACAGTGCCTACACCATCCATGTTGGAGGCCATGATAGGAATCCCTTTCCATACTTGTTTGCTATGCTTAAAGGTATATTCTCTCGTTAAGTCGACTTCTTTTCGAGACGCAAGAGTTGAACGCTTTGGACGGATAAGGACATCACTAAAATCAAGTTTCTCATCAAATTCAATACGCATCATATCACCTCATATGTTTTTTATTACGTTACTATTATAAATGATTTAAGAAGAGATGAAACGAGAAAAATTAGAAATATTTTTTATATAGAAAAATTATTGTTTGTAGAATACAAATCGCATCAACAACTCTTGTTTACCAAAGATGAATGGGATTGATTTTTTCTTAGTTATGTTATAATGTCATTGCTGACCTATCGGGTAGTGGCTCAGCTTGGTAGAGCGCCTGGTTCGGGACTAGGAGGTCGCAGGTTCAAATCCTGTCTACCCGACCACTAATAACCATCATCGGATGGTTTTTATTTTACATAGATGAGAGGACAAGTGATCGATCATAGGTCATGATATAATAAAAGGTGAGGTGAAATCATGAACACGTGTTTACTCGTCATTGATTATCAAAATGATTTTGTGGATGGTGCACTTGGTTTTGAGGGTGCAGATCAGTTAGCTGCTGGAATCAAAACATGTATTGATATCTATCATCAAGCAGGCCATGATGTCATTTTTACCCTTGATACGCATCATGAAAACTATCTTGATACTCAGGAAGGAAAGAAACTTCCGATTAAACACTGTATCAAAGGTACCGATGGACATCGTTTGTATCCACTTGTTGATCAAGCAAGAACAAATCGTGATGTCGTCTTTTATAAAGGAACGTTTGGTTCACTTGATCTTGCAAACTACCTCGCACAAAAGCATTATGATGAAATAACCTTGGTTGGTTTAGTGACGAATATTTGTGTGATCTCTAATGCGGTATTGGCTAAAGCAGCATTACCCGAAGCAAAGATTATCATTTATCGAAATCTAGTTGCAAGTTTTGATCACGAACTGCATGAAAAGACCCTTCAAGTTATGGAATCACTTCAAATGGACGTGAGGGATTTTTCATGATGAAAACATTAGGCATGCTCGGTGGAATGAGTTATGAATCAACCACTGTATACTATGATTTAATCAATAAATACGTCAATCAAGCACAAGGATCATCACATTCTGCGAAAATCGCGATGATCTCTTTTGACTATCAAGAACTCGAAATCCTTTTAGAAAAATCTAACTGGGATGAACTAGCTAAGCGTATGATCGAAGAAGGTTTGAAACTTAAATCGATTGGTGCTCAAGGACTCATGCTCTGTGCAAACACAATGCATATTATCGCTGATCAAGTGGAAAAATCTGTTGGTTTACCTTTGATTCACATCGCCAAAGAAACCCTTAATGAAGCGAAAAAACAGGGATATGAAACATTGGGCCTCCTCGGAACACGTTACACCATGACATCATCTATTTATGATCAAACAAAGATGAATGTGATTCGACCCTCAGATGAGGAAATGAACACGATTCATGACATCATTTATAAAGAACTCATCGTAGGAAAATACCTACCCTCAAGTTTGGAAAAAGCGAAACTCGTCATTAAACATTTAAAGGAACGTGGGGCCGATGCTATTATTTTAGGATGCACAGAACTCCCGTTGTTAATCAAGCCAGATCAAGTGGATCTTCCCATTTTAAACACATTGCACATACACGCAAAAGCTGCAGCAGCTTTTATTATGTCAGAAGAAGTTTCCCATGGAAAATAGGGTCATCATTGTTGGCGGGGGACCTGCCGGATTAATGGCTGCTAATGTATTAGAAAAGCACCATATCCCTTACCTCATATTAGAAAAGAATGATCAACTCGCTAAAAAACTTCTTTTAACAGGAGGTAAGCGCTGTAATGTCACCAATGAAAGAACGGTCTCTGGATTTATCGATGATCTTAACATGCCACATCGCAAGTTTTTATATCATGCATTATCTTCTTTTGGACCCAAGGAGATCAAGCAATTTTTTGCCGATCGAGGTCTAAATCTCCTTTTAGAGGAAGGGTATAAGTATTTTCCTGAAACACATAAAAGTCTAAGTGTCCTTGAAGCATTACTTCAAGGTATTGATCAAACCAAAATCCTCTATCATTCTGCAGTTAGATCGATAAAAAGAAGTGATGATGGATATCTAGTGACAACAAAGAATGATTCGTACCATGCTCGATATGTCATCGTAGCAACTGGCTCAAACGCTTATCCCACTACAGGTAGTAGTGGCGATGGCATCGATTTTGCTGAACACCTTGGCATAAAAACGATTCCCTTTACTCCAGCAGAAACGTATTTATTATCTACACACGTCAAACAGCAATTCAAACATCTTCAAGGTGTATCCATTCAAAAAACAAATTTACGTATCCCAGGCATAAAAACCAGTTTTCATGGAGATTTGCTTTTTACCCATCAAGGACTCTCTGGACCGGTTGTTCTCCACGCATCTGAACATGTTTATCCCTTGTTAAAAGAAGGCCCTGTGACGATTAAAATCTCACTGACGCAAATCGATATAAACCAATATGATGATATCTTGTTAAAAATGCTAAATGAAAACCAAACGATTCATCATTTTTTAGAGGTTTTCACGACAAAAAGACTTGCAACAACCCTCTATGATCAACTTCATTTTAAGAAAAACCATTTGAAGGAGTTATCAAAAAAGGAACTAGGCGACATGAAAACATGGTTGTATGAGTTTCCGATTGACATCGACTCGATGCCTACCATCGAACATGCATTTGTCAATCGTGGAGGTATTGAAATCAAGGAGCTTGATCAAAACTCAATGGAAGTCAAAACGTTAGAAGGGTTATACTTCATCGGAGAAGTCACTGACCTCCAAGGACCGATTGGAGGTTACAATTTAACCATCGCTTTCTCTACAGGGCATTTAGCGGGTCAAGCAATCACTAAAAAATATAACACGGGATGAGGTTCATCCCGTGATTTTCTTTAACGTATAAAATTCTTTGACAACTTCTCCACCTAAACTCTGGTAAATCACTTTTGCAGGATTATCTTTTCCCGTAAATAAGGTTAAGTAATGTGCACCCATATCTTTAAGTTCGAGAGCAAGACGATGAAATAATGCTTTACCTAGTCCTAAGTTTCTCGCCTTATCTAAGACCATGATGCCTGCAAAATATCCGCGCTTTGACTCTTCCACGGATAAAGGCCCAGTAAAGCCCACAATTTCATCATTAAGCCAGGCGACTAACAAGGGTTTTTCGGGATGATGGATAACATCAAATAAAGCATTTTCCCACTCTTTATGATGGATTTGCGATATGAATAATTTTAATGCATCTTCGTCTTTTTCTTGGTAAAAATGAACACGTTGATCTGATAAAAAGTCATCGGTTTCTTCTAAGTTAACATAATAGAGTTGTTCTGTTGAATGGATCTCATAACCTGAATCAAAAAACCATGTTGCACGATCATCATCAATCGGAAAACCAGGATAATTGGGATGAGTAATCTCAGGAAGTGGCATCCAAGGGATTTTAATGGGATTATGAAAATGAATCTTTATGATAGGAATCTTCTTTTCTTTAACAACCTCATCAAGTGATTGAAGGAGTGATTTGAAATTGGCTTCATCGGTTGACATGATAAAGGTGAGATAACAAATGTCATCTTTAATTAAGTAGAGTAATGCATCGCCAGATGGATGAATAATGACGTCGACCTGATCGAGTAACTGATCAAACATCTGTCTTGGAAATGCAATCATGTCTTTTCTCGTATTTAAACAACATAAATAGCGTTGATATAGTCTTCCCTTTTGAGCGAGTGTGAGCATGAAATCCACCTACCTTCTTTTCATATTGTACCATTTTTTTATAGCAATGAAAAACATCCATAAAAAATCTTGATATAATAATGAAGAATCTATAAGTCTTATCAAAGAGGTAATAATAATGATTAATGCGATTATGATTGGTGCAGGAAATCGTGGGATTGGTGCCTACGGAAGTTACGTTATCGAGCACAAAGATGACCTGATGTTCACAGGTGTAGCAGATCCAGATTTGGAGCGAAGAAACTATTTTCAAACACAGCATAACATAGCAAATGATCGAGTCTTTTTGTCAGCAGAAGAACTCTTTAAACATCCTAAACTCGCGGATGCAGTCTTCATTTGTACCCAAGACCGTCAGCATATTGCACATGTCCTAAAAGCTATGGATTTAGGTTATCATGTGTTTTTAGAAAAGCCAATGGCTGTCGATCCTAAAGATATTTTAAAAATCGAAGAAAAAGCAAAGGCGACGAAAACCATCTTGGTCGTCGCACACGTATTGCGTTATTCACCCTTTTTTAATACCATTAAACAAGTTCTTAATGAAGGCCACCTTGGTCAAATCATGGTGATTAATCATGAAGAAAATGTGGGTTATTATCATCAAGCACATAGCTATGTAAGAGGAAATTGGCGTAATTCAAGCATCGCAAGTCCCATGATTTTAGCCAAGTCATGCCATGATATGGATATACTTTCCTATTTACTTGATGACACACCTAAACGTCTTTCCTCCTTTGGGATGAGATCTCATTTTAGAAGAGAAACCATGGATGGGGTTCCGGGTCATTGTCTCGATGGGTGTCCTCATCAAGAGACATGTCTTTACTATGCACCAAAAGTCTACTTGAATGCAGGTGATTGGATGAAGTTCCCCGTATCAAACGATCTATCAGATGACGCCATTCTCAAAGCTTTAGCCAAAGGTCCATATGGTCGATGTGTCTATCGTTCTGATAATGATGTGGTCGATCATCAAGTGGTTTCGATTGAGTTTAATCAAGGGACAACCGTCAATTTCTCTATGTCTGCATTCTCTGATAAGATTACTCGACACATACATATCATGGGGACATTAGGAGAACTTTGGGGGGATATGAATGATGATCATCTGACCATCAAACCTTTTGGTAAACCTGCATTTAAAGTCAGTATACCTGAAGGCAAAGGAGGCCACGGTGGAGGTGATCATGGTGCGGTTAAACGTTTTGTTAAGGCGTGTAGTCATGAGATTGATGTCACCCATGATTTAGATATTGCGGTTCAAGGACACCTTTTAGCGTTTGCTGCTGAGGCATCTAGAGTATCAGGAAAAACCGTTGATTATCAACAGTATGTCGAGGATTTGAAATGAATCTAAGATCTGCAACGAAAGAAGAGTCAACAAAGATTATTGCATTAGCTACTCGAGTTTTTAAACCCAATATGGGGCAACAATTCATCCGATTATTTTCACCAAATAATCACAATCATCAAATGATTGCTGAAGACCAGGGCAACATTATCGCAGCTGTCAACTATTTTCCAACTGATGTTGATACATCGATTGGTGTTTTATCTGTAGCATCCATCGGTGCTGTCTGCACAGAAGATGCTTATCGTGGTCAAGGAATTTCTTCGAAACTTCTTTATCTAGCAGAAGAAACGATGAAAGAAGAACACATCGATTTTTGTATCATCTCAGGTGATGGACCACTCTATCAACGTTTTGGAGCGAAAAATGTAGGCGCAATGAACCGATACATTATCAAAGATGCTCAACCAGACAATGGTATCGATATTCGTCGATTTCAAGGTGGTCCCAACACACTTTATCCCATATATGAAAAAGAGACCATCAAGTATCATCGAACGATCGATGAATTTATTGATTTATTTACCGCACAGACCTATCCTGATAATTATCAGAGCTATCCCGTATATACCGTCTTCCGCGATCATCAGATCATCAGTTATATCATTTTAGTCCATCACCCTAAAGCAAAATTATTAAGTATTAAGGAATATGCTGGAGATAGAGAGTCAATCATCCGAAGTCTTCCATTCTTGACGAAACACTACAAAAAAGAAGGTGTAGAGTTGACTACACCCATTCATGATGATATTCAATCATTCATCAATGAAAACAGAGAGAGAATTACGCAACATGCAACCTTAAAAATCATCGATGAGGAAGGATTATTGTCAAAGATAAATCGCTATTGTCAAACTAAACAAGTACCCATCAAGATCGATAAAACAAAGGATACTTACGTCATTAGTATTGAAAATGCGTCGTATCGACTCGATTTGAACCAACTTCATGCATTGATATTCTCTGGGATAATCCCCGAAGATATTCCTCACACTTGGTTTGATCAACTTTTCCCTATCGAATTGCCTTGGTCGCATAATCTCAATTATCAATAAGTGAAGATATACTATGTATCGAGATAAAAAATACCCTAGGAGATTTCCTAGGGTTTATTTTTGTTCAAGTTTTTCAAGCACAAGACAATTTCTACCGGACTGTTTTGCTTGATAGAGAAGCATATCAGCCTTTTCTAATGCTTCTTGGTAGTTGAGTTTCATCGCTCGTGGTTTGTAGATGACTCCAAGACTAATCGTGACAGATAATTCAAGTTCGTTAATTTTAATTTTGGTATTGGCAACCTTATCACGATAGGCATCAATCACTTCATGCATATACTCGATGTGATCGATAGGAATTAACATCAAGAATTCCTCACCACCAAATCGTGCGATAAAATCTTGATCACGACTTGTATTTTCGAGAATTTGAGCCACATGCTGCAGTACCAGATCACCGATGAGATGCCCATAGGTATCGTTAATATCCTTGAAATGATCGATATCTAACATGACGATCGCTAAACTTTCATTTTCCCATTCCGTGACAGGATGAATTTGATTGAATAACTGTTGAATAGCTGTACGATTGGGCAATTTAGTAAGTGAATCGACCATCGCTA
>CALMNM010000070.1 GCA_937868795.1 uncultured Acholeplasma sp. | reverse complement strand
TGAATATGAAGAACTCCAAAAAGGAACACCTTATCTTGATATCTTGAAGCGTGGTGGTGGCATTTTAGGAACCGTCCATAAGACAAGAATGGCGACGTGTGAGACACTCTATCATCAAGCCAGACATTCACTGGATACGATGTTACTTCATGGAACCACCGTTGTTGAATCTAAAAGCGGGTATGGACTCGATTATGAGAATGAGTCCAAGCAATTAAGAGTCAATCGTAAACTCAATGATACCCATCCTGTACGCGTCATGTCCACTTATATGGGTGCACACGCGATTCCTAAGGAATATGCCCATGATAAACAAGCTTATATTTTAGAGATGATCACCGATATGGAAATGATCGCCTCCGATGGCATGGCAGAAGCTGTTGATGTCTTTTGTGAAGAAGGTGTATTCTCACTAGAAGATACAACAAAGATCTTAAGCGAAGCTAAAGCGATGGGATTAAAGATCAAAATGCATGCTGATGAAATTCATCCACTCGGCGGCGCAGGACTTGGTGTGGCCCTAGGATGTACTTCAGTCGATCACCTCATGGCAATCAGTGATGAGGATATCAAAAAATTAGCATCATCCAATACGATAGCAAATCTTTTACCAGGGACATCATTCTTTTTAAAGAAACCGTATGCCAATGCACGCAAGATGATTGAACACGGGGTGGGAATCTCACTTGCTACCGATTACAATCCTGGATCTTCACCCACAGAAAACCTCCAACTGATCATGCATCTTGCATCTAATTATATGGGATTACTCCCCGAAGAGATCTTAAATGCGGTAACCATCAATGCTGCGTATCATTTAGGACTAAGTGATCAAAAGGGATCACTAGCCATCGGAAAAGATGCAGATTTCATCATTCTTGATATCCCTAATTTAGCCTATTTAATGTATCATTATGGTATTAATCAGGTAAGAGATGTCTTTATCCTTGGTAAATATGTGGTCAAAGACCAAAAGATTGTGAGGGATTAACATGTTAATTGAAAAGAAAATCACCGAATTTATCGATGAAGTCGATTCCAAGAGTCCGGCACCAGGGGGAGGTTCTGTCTCTGCGCTTGCTGCATCCTTAGGGGTTTCTCTCGTCCGTATGGTGGGTCACCTTTCCGTTGATAAAAAGAAGTTTCTCGCGCTTGATTCTAAAATACAATACGAGTTTAAAGATGTTATCAATTCTCTTCTTTATATCAAGACACAACTCATTCAAGCCATCGATGATGATACGGCATCGTTTAATTTGATTATGCAAGCCTATCAAATGCCAAAAACTACGGATCAAGACATCATCGAACGGCAAAAAAAGATACAAGAAGGAACAGTTCAAGCAATCTTAGTTCCGATGAAAGTGGCGACATTGTCCTTATCAGCTCTTCATCAAATACCGTTTATCTTAACCTATGGAAATGCTCAAACCCTCTCTGATTTAGGGGTAGCTATCTTAAGTTTAGCCTCTGGGGCTTTAGGTGCTTGTATGAATGTTTATATCAACCTTCCAGGCCTTGATGATCATATCGCAAAAGAGCAATATAAGAAGCAAGTCGATGATCTAAAAGGTAAAATAGAAACCACCCAAGCTGAACTTCTAAAAGAAGTTTATAAACGACTGAAAATTAACGAGTAAAATAGTTTCATTATAATTAAGAAATTTCCTTGGAAAATACCCTTGAACATCCTTCCAAGGTAGTCTATAATAGAGTTAATCGAATCGACGATATGGTGCGATACGCATAACAGGGAATCAAGTGAGAAACTTGAGCTGTCCCAGCAACCGTGATACGGACGAAATGCAAAAACCACTGCGAATTTTCGTGGGAAGGTGCAAATTAGGATGATGTTAAGCCGGGAGACCTACCAAAGACGTCAAATCGAGTCATCTTCTGGGGTTGAGAAGGACAAAAA
This sequence comes from uncultured Acholeplasma sp., assembly GCA_937868795.1. Classification (GTDB taxonomy): domain Bacteria; phylum Bacillota_I; class Bacilli_A; order Acholeplasmatales; family Acholeplasmataceae; genus Peloplasma. Next base: position 26,634 of record CALMNM010000070.1, on the reverse strand, counting down.
TCCTTTTTTGTCTATTTCCATGCCCAAGAGGTATGGATTTTTTTATCAAAAAAAGGAGAAAAGGCATGAAAAAAGTTTGGCTTACAGGTTTAATTCTTTTAAGTATTGTCCTTCTTGCTGGATGTCAAGAAGAAAATACAGAAGTTCTTTCGGGGACATTTGACGTTGAAGTTGTTGATCTATCAGGTGATGTTTTATTCAGTGAAGAGGTCACCTATGATTTGATGACAGAAGACTCATTATTTCAAGTCCTTGATCAAGCGGTTGATTTGGATTATACCGTCTTTGATTTAGGGACATTAGTGAATGGTATTGAAGGTCATTATCCTAAGGAATATGGCGTTACCTATAACTATTGGTATTCCATCTATGTCGATGATGTGATGTCTAGTGTCGGAATTGATGAGATTGAACTTTTGGATGGTATGACAGTATCCTTCAAAGAATCAACGATGCTCGATGAGACCGATCTATGGGTGGATGATGTGATCTATGCGTTTATCGAAGAGTATACGGATCTTTATATTACCGCCGAAGCTACGAGTTACCATGTGGTGTCTGCCATCAAGCAAATGTTTGATCGTGGATATGAAGCTCCTGAATTAAATGTTGCAAACTATCAGCACGCTGCGTTAAGTGATGATACGATTGCCAATCTCTTTAAATCGAGCGTGACGGCATATGGGTTTGGTTTACCAACAACAACCCTGGAAACATCGTTAACCACGATGGTATCCACCAATCATTATGACAGCGTATCCTTATTGAACGCGTATCATCTTTTAGGTGTTGAACCCAGTGCAGCACAAATCGATTCGCTGATTGAATCAACCCCTACCTATATGGATGCCGATTATGCCGGTATGGTGCTTAATGCCTTATCGCCTTATCAAGAAGATTCAGATGTTCAGTTATTTGTTGAAGATATGCTCACCTATATCGAAGATCATCTTACGTCATCAGGTGTTGAATCATGGGGAAATCCCAACGCATCATCCACAGCTGCTGTCGTTTTAGGGCTTGTCGCTAGTGGTATCAATCCGAGAAGTTCAACTTTTACCACAGAAGAAACCGATTTAATTGAAGCACTTAAACTCTATGAAGTAAATGCAACATTTAAGTATTTGCTTGCTGATGAACAAGCAGATTTAGCATTTTCTACTCCTCAAGTATTTGCAGCATTAGTTGCGTATAAACTGTATCGTGATGTATGGGGAAATCCCGCAACAAACCTATTTGTTCCCTACCAATAAAAAGAAATGAGTGATGGTGTGAAACACCTTTGGACGAAAATTATCATCACCCTTGGTGTCATTGGCATCGCATTTGTCGTTGGACGTCTGCTCTTTGTTGACAATCGCGCCAGCGATGAAGGAACCATTTATCTTGAACTATTAGATGATGAAGGTACTATTGTTTTTTCACAAACACTTAGCTATCAAGAAGGCGATACCTTTTTCGATATCCTACATCGTCATTTTAATGTGACATGTGCCAATGGATCGTATGAAGCGGATCCTTCATGTGAGTACACATTTTCTAGTTTTGCTTATCAGGGAAAGGTGATCCTCGGGATCTCGGGAGAAGATTTTAGCCTGATGTCGGACTGGTCCAATACATTTCTTGCCTTTTATGTGAAGCATGAAGATGATTTTGTCTTATCCACTTCAGGTCCTAGTCAAATTCCCTTCGAGGATGGGGATGAATTTCAGATCGTTTTAGAATCAGTTTGGGAGTGATTTAGTTTGAGTAAGAGTCATAAAGCAATGAAAGAGATTGCACTGATCGCGCTGTTTTCAGCGGTTCTTTTCGTGCAACAACTCGCCTTGTCAATGATTCCTAATTTCTCATTCACCACACTACTCCTCATTATCTATACCAAACTGTTAGGTTTTCGTAAAACCAGTTTAATCGTTACGGTTCACGTGCTTGTGTACAATATATTATCACCCTTTGGACCCGTGATTCCACTCCATATTCCTTCGATGTTCCTCGCTTGGATGCTCGTCCCTATCTTACTATCAACTATCTTTAAATCTTGGGAGCATGTCCATCAACTGGCAATCTTTGGCTTTTTCTTTGGCTTCCTTTATGGCTGGATCTTTATCCCCGTCTCTGTCTTTGTTCTAGGCACACCCTTTTTGACCTATTTCTTTATGGATCTTCCGTTTGAATTTGTGATGGCGGTCACCAATTTCTTGGGCGTTCTCTGGCTCTATGAACCCATCATGAAAATCCTTAAAGGACAATTGCGTAAATTTAGACAAGCCACTCAATAAGCGAATAAATAAAAAAGCACGACAGCATCGTGCTTTTTTTGACTTTACTTATTAAACAAACCAAATAACTTTCTTATTGACGAGAAGTGATATGATATCTAAGATCCATAACACAGCCCATCCAGCGACGATCCAAATAATACCGAAGATGATGAGTAAAACATCATTTTTTTCTAATCCTTTAAATAGACGATACAATCCCCACGCAATACTATCGATCCCTGGTAAAGCAAGAATGAGTTGAACGATCCAGGGTAGATCATCGATAAACTTAAGATAAGCTTTCATTTTTAAACCATCCTTTCGACATTATAATTCAAGTATACTCCAAAATCACATAGATGTAAATTCAATCAAATCTTTAAAAACTTTAACTTATAGTTAATCGGTTGAAAAGTCATTGACAGCGCTTTCATCTTTCGTATATAATGGGTATAGAAACACTACAGAGGCGCGATCTATGGGGTAGGATGATGTGAGGGAAAGGATATCCATGCATCGTCTGAAGGCATATGTCGCCGAAAGCTTAATGATGGTCCAGTCATTAACCTTGATGATTGAGGGTACACCTCCTTCATTGCCATTTTTGATTTAAAATGGAGAGCTGTCCAAAGACAGGTCTCTTATTTTTTTCGCGGAGGAAGCTATGATTAGAAAACTAAAGATTGGTGATTTTAGAGAATATAAACGCATGATCACACAAGATGAAGTGAAGCGTTTTGGTGAACTTACAGGTGATATGAACCAAGCTCATTTTGATGCAAACTATTGTGCGAAGACGATCTTTAAGAAGCCGATTGTCCATGGTATGCTTGTTGGTTCCTTGTTTTCTAAGATATTTGGTCTTGATTTACCAGGTGAAGGAACGATTTATTGTGGTCAAACACTGAAGTTTTTAAAGCCGATTTATCCAGAGATGGTTCTAACCGTCAGAGCCACCATCAAAGAGATTATTCTAGAAAAAAATCGCGTTATTTTTACGACGGAGATATTTAATGAAATGAATGAGTGCATGCTCACAGGCGAAGCGATACTCATGCCAAGAAAGGAAGATGATCATGAAGAAACGCACAAGTAAGAATGAATTTATGGCATTATTGAAAGATGGAATGCGCATTATGGTCGGTGGATTTTTGACATGTGGTACCCCAGAAAAACTCATTGACTGGATTGTTGAATCGAATATTAAAGATTTGACGATTATCTGCAATGATGCAGGTTATCCTGAACGAGGTGTTGGGAAACTCCTTTTGAACAATCAAGTAAAAAAATTGATTGTGACACACATCGGAACGAATCCAAATGCAGGAAAACTGATGAGTGAAGGTAAAGTTGAGGTGGAATTAATTCCTCAAGGCACCTTTGTTGAACAGATCAGAGCGTATGCAGGTCGTTTAGGTGGCGTTTTATCACCTACTGGGATCCATACACCAGTCGAAGAAGGAAAACAGATTATCGAGATTAAAGGTCAGAAATATATTTTATCAGAACCTATTGGTGCTGATTTAGCGATTATTAACGCATATAGAGCAGATGCTTATGGCAATTTGATTTATCAAGGTTCATCACGCAACTTTAATCCTACGATGGCCATGGCTGCCGATCAAGTCGTCGTGTTAGTGAAAGAACGTGTTGAAGATATCGATCCCGAAGTTGTGATTACCCCACATCCTTTTGTGGACTATATTGTGGAGGTGTGATCATGGATGCAAAAGATATTATTGCGAAACGTATCGCAAAAGAATTAAAACCAGGGAATTTGGTGAATTTGGGGATTGGCATACCAACGATGGTCGCCAATTATGTCTCAGAAGATTGTGAGATCTATCTTCAGAGTGAAAACGGCATTGTTGGACTTGGTCCACTTGCAGTGAATGAAGAAGTGTGTGTCTATTTAACCAATCCTTCGGGACAATTTGCTACCATTAAACGTCATGCTGCCTTCTTTGACTCCGCGCTATCGTTCATTATGATTCGTGGTGGTCATCTTGATGTGACTGTCTTAGGGGCATTAGAAGTCGATGAAGAAGGTTCTCTCGCTTCATGGATTATTCCTGGAAAACTAGTCCCAGGCATGGGAGGATCTATGGATTTGGTTGAAGGTGCGAAACGCGTGATTATCGGAACGACCCATACCAATAAGGGAATTCCTAAGATTAAAAAACGTTGTTCACTTCCGTTAACAGGATATAAGAAAGTCGATTTAATCGTTACTGAACTTTGTGTGATTGAAGTTAAAGAAGATGGGCTTCATCTCATTGAACGTCATCCTGAGGTGACCATTGATGAAATCCTTAGTCAAACAGAAGCAACACTTCATATCGGTGATGTGAAACTCATGGAGGTATAAGACATGAAAGCAAAATTACATCTACGTCTATCTCAAGCAGATGCGCATTATGGGGGAAATCTGGTCGATGGTGCAAAAGTTCTCGCACTTTTTGGTGATGTCGCCACCGAATTATTGATCCGACATGATGGGGATGAAGGATTATTTCGTGCCTATGAATCTGTTGATTTCCTCGCCCCTCTTTTTGCTGGTGATTATATCGATGTTGAAGCAGAAATCATTCATGTAGGAAATACGTCAAGAAAAATGGCATTTTACTGTTACAAGGTGATTGAAGCACGTCCTGATTTGAGTCCTTCAGCATGTGATGTCTTACCTGAACGTCTTTTAGTGACCAAAGCGATTGGAACCTGCGTGGTTCCTAAAGATAAAATGAGGGTTCATCATGAATAAATTGATCATCACCTGTGCTATCTCAGGTGCTGAAGTAAAAAAAGAACATAATCCCTATGTCCCTTATACCGTTGATGAAATGGTTGAAGAAGCTTATCAAGCGTATCAAGCAGGTGCATCGATCATCCACCTTCATGTCAGACACGACGATGGAACTCCCACACAAAGTAAATTGCGTTATCAGAAAGTGATGAAGGCGATTAAAAAGCGTTGTCCTGATGTCATCATTCAGCCTTCCACTGGAGGTGCAGTAGGCATGAAGCGTGATGAACGTTTAAAGCCCACTGAACTTTATCCAGAAATGGCGACTTTAGACTGTGGAACACTTAATTTTGGTGGTGATGATATTTTTGTCAACACTGAAAATGATATTAAATACTTTGCTGAAAAGATTTATTCACGTAAGATTTATCCAGAACTCGAATGTTTTGAAAAAGGACATATCGATATGGTGTTACGTCTTTATAAAAAAGGATTCATCAAAGATCCACTACATTTCTCCTTTGTCTTAGGTGTGAATGGAGGAATGACTGGTGAAGCGCGTGATTTCCACTTTATGCGAGAAAGTATTCCTGAACATGCCACGTTCTCTGTCGCAGGGATTGGAAAATACGAATTTTCACTCGCTGAATTATCGATTGCACATGGTGGTCATGTCAGAGTCGGTTTAGAAGATAACATCTATCTAGAAAAAGGTATGCTCGCTAAAGGCAATCGCGAGCTCGTCTTAAAAGTCGTTGAGATTGCAAAAAAATATCAACGTGAGATTGCCACCCCAAATGAAGCCAGACAAATACTAAGAATAGAGGAAAGATGATGATGAAATTATGTCCCTTCGGCACCCATCGGGTCATTGAACCCAAAGGATGTTTGCCCCAAGCCGCATTTCAACTGGATGCGACTCCTGTTTGTTATGATAATGAAGTATTGATTGATGTGGATGTGTTAAACATCGATAGTGCATCCTTTCACCAACTCAAAGATGCGAATGATCAAGATCCTGAAAAGATGAAGGACATGATCAAATCGATTGTGAAGACTCAAGGAAAGATGCAAAACCCAGTCACGAAAAGTGGTGGGATGTTAATTGGGACCATTAAAGAAGTAGGTGCTCTATTCCATGATCAACACCTGAAAAAAGGTATGAAGATCGCGACCCTTGTTTCGCTATCCCTCACACCTCTTCATATCGATGAAATTTTAGATATTAATATGGCCAATGAACAAGTGACCATTTCAGGAACAGCTGTCTTATTCGATTCAGGTATTTATGCTGTGATTCCTGACGATCTTGATGAAAAGTTAGTTTTAGCAGGTCTTGACGTGGCAGGCGCACCTGCTCAAGTGAAGAAACTCGTTAAACAAGGGGACACCGTCCTCATTTTGGGTGCGGGTGGAAAATCAGGGATGCTCTGTGCTTATGAAGCAAAAAAACTTGTCGGTAGCAAGGGTCGAGTCATTGGTATGCTCCATAGCGATCGACAAAAAGACCTTTTACTATCCAATGGTTTAGTCGATGAGATTATCATTGGTGATGCGACCAACAGTATTGATATCTATCATCAAGTTGAAACACTCACCGAAGGAAAACTTTGTGACTTAACGATCAACGTCGTCAATGTCCCCAATACGGAAATGACATCCATTTTAGCCACAAAAGAAGGCGGAATTGTCTACTTCTTTAGTATGGCAACATCATTCACACGTGCTGCACTTGGTGCTGAAGGTGTGGGTAAAGATGTCACGATGATGATTGGTAATGGCTACAGTAAAGATCATGCCGATATTACCTTAGCCATTTTTAGAGAATCACCAATGATGAAAGAAATCTTCATGAAAAAATATGCGTCATAAAGGAGGAACTCATGAAATTAGAACTCAATGAACGCTACCTAGAACGCAAGAATAAGTATTTTCCTAATGTTAGTCTTGAGGACTGGAATAATTGGAAATGGCAAACCGCTCACCGGATAAAATCGGCTGATGAACTAAAAAAATACATTCCACTCACATCAGAAGAAGAGGAAACCATTCATAAGATTTTAGGGCATTTACGTATGGCGATTACCCCATACTATTTAACCTTAATCAATCCAGAAGACCCATCATGTCCCATTCGTAAACAAGCAGTTCCCTTTAGTGGCGAACTCATTCAAGGGAAACATGATTTGCTTGATCCTCTTCATGAAGATCATGATTCACCCGTTCCTGGACTCACACATCGTTATCCGGATCGTGTCTTGTTTTTGATTACCGACATGTGCTCGATGTATTGTCGTCATTGTACGAGACGTCGTTTTGCGGGTCAACATGATGAAGAACTCAAAAACGAAAACATTGAAAAGGCGATTGCCTATATTAAAGACCATCCAGAAATCAATGATGTCCTTCTGTCAGGCGGGGATGCCTTTATGGTATCTGATGAACGCATCGAATGGATTTTAAAACAACTTAGAGACATCGATCATGTTCAAGTGATTCGTTTTGGAACAAGAACACCTGTCGTCATGCCTATGCGTGTCACCGATAAACTTGTCTCCATGCTGCAAAAATATCATCCCATTTGGGTCAATGTCCACTTTAATCATCCTGATGAACTTACCCCTGAATCCAAATTGGCCATCGATCGTTTGGTCAATGCAGGTATTCCTGTGGGTAACCAATCGGTTCTACTTAAAGGTGTTAACGACTGTGTTCACGTCATGAGACGCTTAGTCAAAGGATTAATCGCTATACGTGTTCGCCCCTATTACATTTATCAGTGTGATCTTTCCTTTGGTATAGAACACTTTAGAACAAGTGTCTCTAAAGGTATCGAGATCATTGAAGGATTACGTGGTCATATCAGTGGACTTGCGGTTCCTACGTTTGTCGTTGATGCACCTAATGGTGGGGGTAAGATTCCAGTTATGCCTCATTATATGATATCGCAAGCACCTGGTAAAGTTGTACTAAGAAATTTCGAAGGTGTGATTACGACGTATAGCGAACCCGATCATTATGTCTCTGAATGTCATTGTGAAGATTGTCAAAAAGCGAGACTTGATGGTGTCGCTGGTTTACTCAATGGCCAAAACATCTCGATCGAACCTGAACATTTGACCCGCCATGAGCGGAATCATCATGAAAAACATTCTTGATTCCTATCGTGCGATTGGGATTGTGGGTCTTGCTAAAAACACTGGGAAGACAACCACGCTTAATTATTTAATTAAACTCTATCAACATGAGAAACTAGGCTTAACATCGATCGGTCTTGATGGTGAGACGCTTGATCAAGTAAATTTTTTACCAAAACCAAAAATCATGGTGTATCCTGGCATGGTGATTGCAACTGCAAAATCGTGTCTTGATCATTCGACTGCAGTAATTGATCTCTTGAATGAAACATCATTACTGACAGCACTGGGTCCGATCATTATCGGAAAGGTTTCTCAAAAAGGGACAGTGATGCTTGCAGGACCAACCACGAATCGTGAGATGAATCAATTACTTGTGATGATGAAATATTATGTCTCTCGGATTTTTGTGGATGGAGCCTTTAACCGCATGACCTTCTCATCGATCAGTGAACTTGACGGTATTGTCTTAGCGACAGGCGCTGCCTTTTCAACACGAATGGAAGAAACGGTGGCGAAAACAAACTTTTTTGTTCATGTTTTCAGTGCAAAAAAGCCATCTAAAGATGTTCACGTTTCAGGATCGATGATGATTAAAACGAAACATGGCACGTATACCATCGATCATAAATCATTTGAGTGGTTTGAAGATACACTGCGGAGCTTAAGAGAAAAGATCGAATACATCTATATCAAAGGTGCAATCACTCAAAAGTTGATGAATTTGATTTTGGAGAAAAGGGAACCAAACATGACACTCATCATGGATGATCCTACCAAAATGCTCGTTCATCATTCCTGGATGGATACCATCCAAAAACTTAACCTCCATATTGACGTATTAAAGCCGATTCCCCTCTTGTGGATAACGATGAATCCATGGAGCCCATCAGGCGATAGTTATGATGAACATGAATTTTATCACGCATTGCATGACGTTATTGATATTGCTATAGATAACGTCAAAAGATTGGAGAACACATGAATAAACTAAACCTAGACAAAGACATCATCCAAGCTTGTCGCGTGATGGCTAAAAACATTGCAGAAGATGTACAAACTTGGATCAATAAAAACACAACCGTCAGTGTTGAGCGCACGATTTTGCGTATGCTCGGGATTGATGGAGTGGATCAATTGGGACGTCCACTGGTCAACGCCGTGGTTGATCATCTCATGAAAGAGGCTGATCTCACCAAAGGAGTCTCCTTTTATATGGCACATGCCATTTTTGACTTAAATGCGGATCCTAGTGATATCGCACGACGAGTCGCTGAAGGCAAACTCGATTTATCCATGTATCAAGACAAGCCTGTCGCCCATAAAGAAGTTCTCACCCCGTTTATCGAAAAAATGATGGTTAGAATTGATTCTATGAAAGAAAAACGTCGTGAAATGCTTGAGATGGGACCGCATAAAACAACCCCCAATAAGTATGTGATTGTCGCAACCGGGAATATCTATGAAGACATTAAACAAGCGATTTCTGCAGCGAAAAAAGGAGCGGATATTATCGCGGTCATCAGAAGTACTGGCCAGTCTCTCTTAGACTATGTTCCCTATGGACCTACGACTGAAGGATTTGGTGGAACCTATGCAACTCAAGCAAACTTTCGTTTGATGCGTGATGCGCTAGATCAGGTATCGAAAGAAGAAGGACGTTATATTAAACTCGTCAATTATGCGTCGGGTTTATGCATGCCAGAAATTGCCATTATGGGTGCGATTGAACGGCTTGATATGATGCTTAATGATTCTTTGTATGGCATTATTTTCCGTGACATCAACATGAAACGAACCTTTATTGACCAGTATTTTTCGAGGGTAATCTCCAGCTATGCAGAAATCATTATCAATACGGGTGAAGATAATTACCTAACGACCTCAGATGCTTTTGATCATGCGCATACGGTGCTTGCTTCACAATTCATCAATGAACAATTTGCGAAACTGGCAGGGATGAAAGAATCGTTAATGGGCTTAGGTCACGCATTTGAAATTAATCCCAAAGTAGAAAATAGTTTTCTTTATGAAATCGCACAAGCTGCGATGTCAAGAGAAATATTTCCTAATGCACCACTTAAATATATGCCACCAACCAAACATATGACTGGGGATATCTTTATGGGAAATATACAGGATGCGCTGTTTAATATTGCTGCAGTAACCACGCATCAATCCATTCATTTATTAGGCATGATGACAGAGGCTATTCATACCCCCTTTATCAGTGATCGTGCGGTTGCTCTTAATAACGCAAATTATATTGAAACCGCCTTTAAAGATTTTGGTGATGAGATAGAATTTAAAGAAAATGGAATCATAAAAAAACGTGCTAAGCACGTACTTAATGAAGCACATAAGTTATTAAAGACCATTGAAAAAGAAGGATTATTTGAAGCACTTTATCAAGGAAGATTTGCCGAGATATCTCGTCATGAAGATGGAGGAAAAGGGCTTCATGGAGTCTTTTTGAAGCATAAAGATTATTTTAACCCTGTCCTCGATTTGATGGCAAAGCGCTTGAAGGAGGATCAACATGAGCCAAAAAACTAAATGGATTCGTCCTTATGGTGATACCGAAAATGATGGTAAAGTTCAACTCTCATTTTCTCTTCCGATTCCTCAAGGACCTCTGGGGGATGAAGCTGCGAAAAATATCTTACTACAAATGGGGCTACATGACCCAGCGATTGTTCATAGTGAAGCATTATCGGATGATTTTTCCTTCTACATCATGTACGGACGTGCTGAACATCAAGTGGACATCACAACGCTCAATGTCGTGACGATGGATCATGATGTGATGAGTAAAGAAGAAGTCGAAGCGTATATTGAAGAAAACTTCACAGAGCCTTTAGTCTTTATTGGTGCATCCACAGGAACGGATGCTCATACCGTGGGGATTGATGCGATTATGAACATGAAAGGCTATAATGGCAACTATGGACTTGAACGATACAAGGGGATTAAAGCGATTAATTTAGGCGGACAAGTCGACAATGAAGTCCTTCTTGAAAAAGCCATTGAAGCCAAAGCAGATGTCATCCTAATCAGTCAGACCGTGACACAAAAAGATGTTCATGTACAAAACTTAACAGCGTTCATTGAACTTTTAGAAGCGGAAAATCGGCGTGATGATTTCATCGTCATCATCGGTGGACCTAGAATCCATCATGCACTCGCCAAAGAACTTGGTTATGATGCAGGATTTGGACCAAAGAAATACGCGTTTGATGTCGCATCTTTTGCCGTAAAAAAACTTAAATCAAAAGGCATTAAAGTCAAAGTGCCTTTGTAATACCCTTTGACATTGATGTGGTAAAATAGAAATAACCTCTCAAAGGAGGAGTACATGTTGAAAATGCATCGTTTTAGATGGACCCCATGGCTTATTCCGCTCGTGTTTTTTCTTGTTGTTCAAGTAATTGCCTTGATGTTTGCCCCAAGTGGGTATAGCATCATCGAAGATCATATCTCATGGATGGGTGAACAAGGATTATCCTATCGTTGGATGGTCAATTATGGCTGGATTGGATTTGGTATCCTCATTTTACTCGTGGTGGGATGGTTCAAACAAAAAGAAGAAATTCCCTCATCGCTTCTCTTACCCATGATGGTTTTTGGGATTGCGCTCATGCTTATGGGATTATGGAATGTTGATTCTAATGATGAAGTGCTTACCGAATATCATTTTTATGCGTTTTATATTGCTCAGGGTGCCATTGTACTTTCAGCATTACTCCATGTTTTCTTAGTTAAAATTGAAAGATTGCGCGTGCTCAACTTAAGTTTTGCACTCGTTCTGCTCATCAGTGCTCTTCTCTCTTTACTCATTCCAACCATGGCTGGATTTATGGAACGTCTCTTTTGGATTATGTTCATCATCTGGTTAACCACCGTTTATGGAAGGCTGGACTTTCACAATGACAAGCGTTGACTTTAAGGATTATATCCAAGATCAATGTGAAAGATTAGGATATATGACATTTAAGAAAATGTTTGGTGAGTATGGGGTTTTCTACAGGGAAAAAATGGTCGGTGTTCTGGCTGACAACAAACTATACATCAAACCCACCGAGGTTGGTAAGGAATTTCTTATCAATCCTCTTTATGAGTCATTCTATGAAAAAGGCAAACCTTATTTTTTGATTGAAGATACCGATGATCGCGAACGTTTATGGAAACTGATCATCATGACATACGATGCTTTACCTATACCGAAAGAAAAGAAAAAGAAGGGATGATTGGATCATGAAAATTTATACTAAACGTGGTGACAAAGGTCAAACCGATTTATTCAATAAGCGTGTCAGTAAAGCGGATCAACATATGATGGTTAATGGAACTCTCGATGAATCTATGGCAGTCATTCTCATGGCAAAACACTACATACGCATCGAAGAAGTCATCAAAGATTTGGATCAAATCCATGCCCATCTGTTTTCTATGGCTCATGAGATCGCGCTAAATGATCCCGAAAAATCCATCACGACAGAAGATAATGTCAGATGGATTGAATCAAGACTCGATTACTATGATAGTTTTTTACAACCATTAACACGTTTTATCAAACTCGATCAAACCAAAGCAGGATCTTGGTTAAATCTAGCGAGAGTCACCGTAAGACGTGCGGAACGTGAACTCGTAAGACTAGGCGAAGATCAACCCATCAATGAATTTTCTCTTCAATATATCAATCGTCTTTCTGATTTTCTCTTTACCTTAGCACGTTATTTTGATGAAGTTCAGTAAAGGAGGATATCATGGATAAAGTTAAAGTCGTCATTTGGGGTTTTGGTGCCATGGGACGCGGCATGGCACATATGCTTATGCTAAAAAAAGGTGTTGAAATCACAGGTGTTTGCGATGTGAATCCTGCTATCATTGGGGTGGATATCCGTACTTTGATCGATGCACAAACCGATCACCCTGAGGTCATTATCCAATCCGATATCGAACACATTCTCAACCATCATCGCCCAGATATCGTGTTGTTATGTACCGATAGCTTTGTCAAAGGTGCTTATGAGAAGATCAAAAAAGTAGTCTCTTATGGCATTAATGTTATTAGCACTGCCGAAGAAATGGCGTATCCAATGGCGAGTGAACCTGAACTTGCTTTACAAATCGATCATCTTGCAAAAGCCTTTAATGTGACTGTACTTGGTACAGGAATTAATCCAGGTTTCATTATGGATTTACTCGTTGTCGCTCTATCTGGAACAATGGTCGATGTAGAGCATATTGAAGCGAAACGCATCAATTCACTATCGCCTTTTGGACCGACGGTCATGCACGAACAAGGTGTCGGACTTTCGTTGGGTGAATATCATCATTTAGTGGCAGACGGAAAACTCGCAGGACATGTCGGATTTCATCAGTCCGTGACCATGATAGCCGATGCACTAGGTGTCAAACTCGATGGTTTTCATCAACAAATGGAACCCATAGTGACGACGATTGACCGAAAGAGTCCATATGGTGAAGCCAAAGCAGGCCATGTGGCAGGCATCAATATGACAGGCCAAGGATTAGTTAACGGCAATGTGTTCATCGATATGATGCATCCCCAACAGATTGAACCCGAGATGGAAGGAACCCATACCGGCGATTACATTAACCTCAAAGGGACACCCGATATCCATATGGCGATCACCCCAGAAATTAATGGTGGAATAGGAACAATTGCAATGTGTGTCAATATGATTCCCCATGTTATTAATGCCAAACCGGGGTTAAAAACGATGATTGACCTGCCCGTTCCTCGTGCCATATTAGGCGATATGCGTGATCTCATCGAACGATAGAATACTTTAGGAAATCTTCAAAAAGATTTCCTATTTTTTTCTATTTGCGCGTGAGGGGCTATACAAAAACGGCCTAAAATGGTATCCTATTAATAGAGTAAGCGCTTACAGATGTTCGTTCCTTTTTTTATGTCAGCGGAGGTAAAAAAATGATTGAAGCCATGACGTATGTTGAGATATATCGGATGATCCTCACCCCAGAAGAACGTGCACCCCATCTACCCATTGAGACGAGAAGAGTTCCCTACGAAATGCGTATTCGTGGGTATTTAAAAAATCCCGCTAATATTGGAGATATGGTTGAAATTGAAACTTCATCGAAGCGGATAGAACGAGGCATTTTAGTTCAAGTGAATCCGTTTTTTTCGCATCATTTTGGACATTATGTACCGATCTTAACCGAGATAAGAAACATCATCTTAAAGGAAACGGAGGATCTATCATGAGTTATCAAGATGTGATGAACCGTAAACAAGAGATCATGAGAAAAGCCCTCCAACTCGATTACGAACAATTTGAGTTACCAGGGATTGGTTTTGATTATGAAAAAATGATGACCTCAGCTGGTTATACGATTGAGGATGTCATCAACATTCAAAAACAGAATAATATTGGACAAACACCACTCATCGAACTAAAACGTCTTTCCGCTTATGCGAGAAAGTTTGCTGAACCGGGTTATGGTGCTCGGATATTTCTTAAAGATGAAGCACAAAATCTTTCGGGATCATTCAAAGCACGTCGTGCGGCGATGGCCATTCATCAAGCAAAGAAGCTTGGTTACAAAGGTGTGATTGCAGCGACCTCGGGTAACTATGGAGCAGCGGTTGCTGCACTTGCTGCAAGAGCAGGTCTTAAATGTATCATCGTCCAGGAATGCTATGATTCCAATGGTGTTGGACAACCAGAAATCATTGAGAAAGCAAGAGCATGTCAAGCCTATGGTGCTGAAGTCGTTCAGCTGTCCGTTGGACCTGAACTTTTCTATGAATTTCTTGTTCTCCTTGAAGAAACAGGCTATTTTAATGCCTCTTTGTATTCACCATATGGTGTTATGGGTATTGAGACATTAGGTTATGAGATTGCAAAACAAATCATGGCTGAAGAACATAAATATCCTGAACTTGTTATTTGCACCAATGCGGGTGGCGGGAATCTCACGGGTACTGCGCGAGGATTGAAAAAAGCCGGCGCTACTATGACAAAGATTATGGCAGCAAGTGTAGACTTAACGGGGCTTCATATGGCATCCGATCGTGACTTTAACCGGAAATCCTTTACCACTGGACATACTGGATTTGGTATTCCCTTTACGACATTTCCTGATCGAAGCGATGTACCAAGAAGCGCAGCACGACCCTTAAGATACATGGATCGTTATGGATTAGTTAATCAGGGATCTGTGTTCTTTATCACAGAAGCATTAGCGATTCTCGAAGGCATGGAAAGAGGACCTGCAGGAAATACCAGTTTAGCACTCGCTTTTAGTATTGCTCAGACCATGAAGGAAGATGAAATCATCGTTGTTCAAGAAACTGAGTATACGGGAGCAGGCAAGCATATGAATGCCCAGGTTTCGTTTGCAATGGACAGAGGGATTGAGGTTTCTTTTGGAAATCCACTGGAAGAAAAGCCGGGAACTAATTTGATTTTTCCAAGTAGTGGTCAAGCATTAAAGCATAAAGAACTTCCCTTAGAACAATTACGATTGTCCTACTTAAAACACTACAATGATACGATACTTTTTGATAATGATTACGATTATTTATCATTAGAACTTAACATCACAAAAGATGAGGTAAAAAAACTTTTGGAGGGACATGAATGAAGCCAAGACATGATGATTTTGAAAAAAGAAGAGAACATTTAAAAAACCTATCTGATCAGCAACTTAAGACCTATTTCGAAACACTCACTGATCAACTCATTGATCCCCTTTTAGAGATGGCATATCAATATACCACTCCAGCCATTGAACGGAGTGTTTTACTCCGCATGGGTTTTTCAAGTATTGAGGCTAAACAATTAACCGATAAGATGATGGAATATCAACTTCTCGAATATGGTGCTGGTCATATTATTTTCCGTTATGCGAAAGACCATCATATATCCATTCGTGAAGCGGGAATGACGTTACTTTCTCCCGAAGTTTTACTCGCGTATAAGGAGGAATTTCTCAGATGAACATCAACGAAAAGATCGACATTCATCAGATTTTAGACCATCTGGAAAATTATCGTCCAAGACGAACCGGGTGGGTGTGGCGTGATAAAGCACCGATGGATTTAGGACCCTTTCATTATGTGCAATCCAGTGCAAATTTAAAAAATTCAATCCCACTTCCTGCAGCAAGACATCTCGGTGGTATCGATCCACAACCTGATTCGACCATCACCACAGAAATCGCTTCAGGGCGTTTTGAAGATGATATCAGACGTATGCGAATGGCTGCGTGGCATGGAGCTGACCATATTATGGTCATTCGTACCGCAGGACAATCTCATATGGATGGACTCCTAGAAGGAACGCCTCAAGGGATTGGTGGTGTTCCCATCACCAGAAAACAAGTTCGTGCACAACGCAAAGCGCTTGATATGATTGAAGATGAAGTGGGAAGACCCATTAATTATCATTCCTATGTGAGTGGTGTTGCAGGACCTGAAATAGCCGTGATGTTTGTTGAAGAAGGCGTCAATGGTGCCCATCAAGATCCTCAATATAATGTCTTGTATCGGAATATCAACATGATTCGTAGTTTTGTTGATGCTGCAGAAAGTAAGAAAATCATGGCTTATGGGGGTCTTGCTCAAATCGATGGTGCCCATAATGCAAATGCGACAGCAAGAGATGCCTGGAAAGTTATGCCTGAACTCTTTGTTCAACATGCGATTAACAGCAGAATGAGCGAACGAATTGGGATTCGTCCAGATCTTATTTGTCTTTCCACTGTCCCTCCCGCAGCACCTCCTTCTCCTGATCTTAAGATCAATTTACCGTATGCGATTGCACTTCGTGAACTCATGGATCGTTATAAAATGCGTGCTCAAATGAATACCAAATATATGGATTCATCGACACGTGAAGCGACGGTAACTCACGTATTAAATCTCTTAATCTCTCGTTTGACATCGGCGGATATTCAATCCACCATCACACCTGATGAGGGAAGAAATGTACCATGGCATGTCTATAATATTGAAGCACTTGATACAGCCAAACAAGCCATGATGGGCATGGATGATCTTTTATCGATGCTTGAGTTTAAAAAAGAAGGTTATCTTGTTGAAAAGAAGCGTGAGCTCAAAGAGCGTGCCATTTTAATGATGGAAGAAATCATTGAGATGGGTGGCTACTTCAAAGCGGTTGAAGAAGGTATGTTCGTCGATAGTGGATACTATCCAGAACGTAGTGGGGATGGCATCTCACGTAAGATGGACGGTGGAATTGGTGCCAATACTATCATCAAACGACATGCGAAATATCTAGCCCCTGTCACCGCTCATTATGGCTACAATAATATCGAACAATATGGATTAAAGAAAAATGATGAAACTAGTCAACTCATCGGTGGTTGTACGTTTGAAGATCGAGACAAGATTCAGTATATCGATGAACTCGATGAGAATGATTCCGTCAATGTTCGTTTAGCAGAAAATGACATCTATCGAAATACATCAATGTTAAAGCCTGAGGTTCAGTGGCTCGGTGATGGAGTTGTGACTGTTGATCTTTTCTTCCCTCAAAATGAAGAAATCAGCGAAGTCGCCGCCTTAGAAGTTGCAAAGAAATTGGGACTCACACAACCAGAAGTCATTCATAAAGAAACCCTTCATCCCGTTGAAGGAACACGGATTCAACTTAAAGGGGTTGTTCCTTTTGACATTGATATTAATGAACTCGTGATTAAGGAAAAAGAAGAAGTGCTTGAAGATAGTTATATATTGGACTATGTGAAAAATCATGAACTCAAAGTGATTGCAGGTACTGGTGGATCGGATGAACACAGTGTTGGTATGCGTGAAGTCTTAGATATTAAGCACGGGGGTATCGAAAAGTATGGCATCCCTTATCAGTACCTAGGCACGAGTGTTCCGATTGAAAAGTTCGTCGATGCAGCAATTGAAACCAATAGCCAAGTCATTATGATTTCTCTGATTATTTCTCATGATGATGTTCATTATAAAAACATGGAAAAACTCCATCAATATGCCATTGAAAAAGGTGTAAGAGATCAACTTATATTAATTGCTGGTGGCACACAAGTCACCCCAGATCTCGCAAAGAAGCATGGGATGGACCAAGGATTTACACGTGGAACGAAAGGAAAAGATGTTGCAAGCTTTATCGTGAAACAACATCAAAAGATGCATGAACGTTGATTGTTTAGTCGCGGAAATTGGATCGACAACCACCGTGGTGAATGCCTTTAATCTGAAAGGTGACGTTTCTTTTATCGGTCGTGGTGTTCATCAAACCACCGTGGATACTGACGTTAGAGAGGGGTTATCTCTTGCGATTTTAGACCTGAAGAAAAATTTATCGATTGATGAATTGCATTATGATCAATTTTTCGCATCCTCATCTGCAGCAGGTGGGTTAAAGATCACCGTGCACGGACTCGTGTATGACATGACAGCGCGAGCTGCCAAAGAAGCTGCACTCAATGCCGGAGGTAACATTCATCTCATTACCGCGAACCGGTTAGCTCCTGAACACCTTGAAAAGATCAAACAGGTGAAACCTAATATGATTATCATTGCTGGTGGAACCGATTTTGGTGAAAAAGATGTTGCCTTTGATAATCTGCTTGATGTCATCGGTTTAGGAATTCCTATTATCTATGCAGGTAATATCGCAAATCATGAACGGATAAAGAACTTAAATCAAAAGCATGTAACTCTTGTAGATAATGTGTATCCAAGGGTTGATATGTTTAATATCATACCGCTTCGTGAGGCCATTTATAAGACATTTGAAGAGCACATTATTCACGCGAAAGGCATGAAAGATATCTTCAAAATGGTCGACCATGTCATTATCCCGACACCAGGTGCAGTCATGGATGCGACGATGCTGTTAGATGAAATTTTTGACGGAGTGATGACGCTTGATGTCGGTGGTGCAACCACAGACGTTCATTCGATTTCAAAACCAAAAACAGAGTATGAACGGATGCTTGAGGGAGAACCCTACCAAAAGCGAACTGTCGAAGGTGACTTAGGAGTTTTTATCAATCGCTCACTTGTTTTGGATACGTTTAAAGACTTTGAGATCAAGCAACGCTTCGGCATGACTAAAAGTGAAATACTGGATGTTATCACCACAGAACCCTTTATTCCTCAATCAGATATCGGTAAAAAAGTGATTGATGGACTGACTGAACGTTGTATCGAACTCGCGATAGATCGTCATGTAGGTGACTTAAAAAAAGTCTTTACAATCAATGGCTACAAAGTCATACCAGAGGGTAAGGACTGTACACAGGTCAAAGCCATCTGTCTTACAGGAGGTGCACTCCTTTATGCCAATGATAGTGAACATATCATTAGAAGATATCTGAGTAAACAACAGACAAGACTCATTCCAGATGTGAATGTTCCCATTTATAAAGACCATGATTATATCTTCGCTTCACTTGGTGTTCTTTCAAGAGTTTATCCTAAAGAAGCTAAGATTCTACTCAAGAAGACATTGAGAATTTGAGGTGGACCTATGTATCCTAGATTAATGATTCATCTTGATAAGTATCGAGAAAATTTGGTGAAGATGATTGAACTCTGCGATAAGAACAACATCGCGTTGGTTCCCGTCACCAAGGTCTTTTGTGCTGAACAACCCTTTATTGATGTTATTAACCAAACATCTATAGAAGTCATCGGAGATTCACGCATTCTTAATCTAAAATCGATGCAAACCACGAAGAAAAAAATGTTACTAAGACTTCCGATGCTTTCAGAGGTATCAGAAGTCATTCAATATTGTGATATGTCACTAAACTCTGAATGGGATGTCTTAGTAGCTTTAAATGAAGAAGCTAAAAAACAACACAAGACGCATGGCTTCCTCTTGATGATTGATTTAGGGGATTTACGAGAAGGTCTATATTATCAAGCTTTGAATGATGATTTTATCAAGAATCTTGCCACGCTAGATCACTTACACATGCTAGGGATTGGAACAAATTTAACCTGCTATGGTGGGGTGATTCCCTCTAAAGATGTCTATCATAAACTAGAAAATGTTTTAAAACGATGTGAAGAGGTGAGTGGTCAAAAAATGATGATCATCTCTGGGGGTAATTCGTCTTCAGTTGACATGTTAATCAAAGGAGAACTTCCTTCTTATATCAATCAACTTCGGATAGGGGAATCCATTATCTTAGGAAGAGAAACCGCGTATGGAACCATGATTAAAGGTTTCTTTGATGATGTGATGACACTTGAAGTAGAAATCATCGAACTCAAAGAAAAACCTTCACAACCCGAAGGAGATATTGGGATGGATGCCTTTGGAGAAACCCATCATTTTGAAGATCGTGGTTTGATTTTAAGAGCACTTGGTGCGGTTGGAAGACAAGATGTGGCCATCGCACATTTGATTCCCCCAAAAGGTATCCACCTTTTAGGTGCTTCCTCAGATCACCTAGTGATGGAAATTGTTGAAGGCACCTATCACGTTGGCGATATCATCACCTTTAAATTAACGTATGGTGGCATCTTATCGCTTATGACAAGTCGTTATGTGGAGAAATGTTATGTTCGCTAGACCTACGTGGGCTGAGATTGATTTATCAGCACTCATTCACAATTATCAACTAATTAAAAACCTCGTTAAACCCAAAAAAATCATCCCCGTAATCAAGGCAGATGCCTATGGCCATGGTGCTATCAACGTCATGCAAGCACTGATTGCAGAAGGGGTCGATTATTTTGCTGTCTCTTTGTTAGAAGAAGCGATTGAGCTAAGAGAAGTCAATCAAGGGGTAGGGATTATGATGTTGGGTCCCATCTTACCTGATCAATTTGAACAATGTTCCAAATACAAGATCGACATTACGATTTATGATGAGGTGATCGCACAAGATATTCTTGCCTATCATTCACCGTTGAATGTCCATCTAAAAATCGATTCAGGCATGCATCGTTATGGCATTGAGTCACTAGACTTTATTAACCAGTGGTTGCATGAAATTACAAAAACACCACACCAATTCTTAGGTATTTACTCGCATTTCGCTACAGCCAATGAACAAGACAAACATTTCCACCTTCAAGTAGAGCGAAGTTTGAAAACCATTCAGTCACTCAAGGAACTACCACGAATGATTCACTTATCCAACTCAGCAGCAAGTATCCATTATGAAACGAATTTTAGTATGACAACGCACGTTCGCTTGGGGATTTCGTTATACGGATTATCGCTTGATGAAGATAAAATGGGACTACGTCCCGTGATGTCATTTAAGACAAAAGTTATCTCAATTAAGACACTTAAAGCAGGAGAATCCTTAGGGTATGGTGCGACCTATACCGCAGATAAAGATGAAAGAATTGCCATTCTACCCGTGGGATATGCAGACGGTTTTATCAGAAGAAATAAGGGGGGCTATGTCGAAATCAAACAGCATAAGTACAAACTTGTTGGCATCATCTGTATGGATGCATGCTTTGTGCGAGTGGATGAATCTGTTGAATTGGGCGATATAGTGACGCTGTTTGGTGGACTCATCTCAACTGATGATGTCGCGAAACGATTATCCACGATTAATTATGAAGTGATCACGAATATTTCAAAGCGTGTGCCAAGAATCTATACGAAAGGAGGGATGTTATGATTAACGTCCATTCGGAAATTGGAAAATTAAAATCAATTTTATTGCATCGCCCGGGTAAAGAACTCGAAAACCTTACGCCTGATGTGTTGGAGAAACTTCTTTTTGATGACATTCCCTATCTCAAAGTAGCACAAGAAGAACACGATATGTTTGCTGATGTGTTAAGACAAGAAGGGGTTGAAGTTCTCTACTTGACAGATATGGTTGAACAAGCACTTGAGGCTCATCCAGAAGTATTGTCGAATTTCATCAATGCCTTTATTGAAGAATCAAAAATCAAATCACATACGATTAAGACAGCACTCTATCAGTTTCTATCTTCCCTAACTCTCAAAGAGATGATTTTAAAAATGATCGAAGGCATTAGAATCCATGAAGTCAAGATTCCCAATAAGCATTCCATCATGGATATGCTTGAAGATGAATATCCTTTTTACACGGATCCGATACCTAATATCCTGTTTCAACGAGATCCTTTTTCAAGTGTAGGTTCTGGGGTAGCGATGAGTAAGATGAGTACGCAAGCAAGACAGCGTGAAACCATCTTTGCCGAATACATTCTTTCCTATCATCCACGCTTTCAAACAAAAATGCCATACTATTATCACCGCTTGAATCGTTATCCTCTCGAGGGGGGAGATATCCTTGTGTTATCAAAAACTGTGGTCGCGATGGGTATCAGTTCACGTACCGATCCAAGAGCGATTGAGTATTTTGCCGAACAACTGTTTAAACAAGATAATGAGTATAAGACAGTCCTTGCGTTTAATATTCCTAAATCTCGAGCTTTTATGCATTTAGATACGGTCTTCACCCAGGTAGATTTAGGAACCTTCACCATTCATCCAGGCATTGAGAATAAACTCACTGTCTTCGAAATTGAAAAGACTGAAGAAAGATTCACCATTCAAAAAGTCGTTGGATCACTTGAATCTATTCTAGAAAAGCATTTAAAACGTCCAATTATTCTTATCCGCTGTGGAGGAAGTGATCAGATCACCAGTGTGAGAGAGCAATGGAATGATGGTGCGAACACGTTAGCCGTCGCACCAGGAAAAGTCATCGTGTATGACCGAAATCACGTGACCAATCAAATGCTTAAAGATGCTGGAGTTGAAGTGATTGAAATTGCTTCATCTGAATTATCGAGAGGGCGAGGAGGTCCTCGTTGTATGAGTATGCCATTAGAAAGAGAAGATATTCATGACTAAGGAGAAAACGATGAATTTTAAAGGAAGAAGTTTAATTACTTTACTCGATTACACACCAGAAGAAATCCAACATTTTATTCATGTAGCAAGACGTTTAAAAAAAGAAAAAGCAGAAGGGATACCCCATAAGGTTTTGACTGACAAAAATGTGGTTCTACTCTTTCAAAAAGATTCGACCCGTACCCGTTGTGCATTCGAAGTCGGTGCGATGGATCTCGGTATGGGTGTTACCTATATTGGACCTACAGGTTCACAGATGGGGAAAAAAGAATCCGTCAAAGATACTGCCCGAGTCTTAGGACGTATGTATGATGGCATTGAGTTTCGTGGGTATCTCCAATCGGATGTAGAAATGCTAGCTGCACATTCAGGTGTCCCCGTTTGGAATGGTTTAACAGATCTTTATCATCCAACCCAAATCCTCGCTGACTTTTTAACGATTGAAGAAAACTTTGGTCATTTAAAAGGAATTAATTTTACGTACTTTGGCGATGCAAGAAACAATATGGGTAACTCGCTCATGATTGGATGTGCTAAGATGGGCATGCATTTTACTGCAGCTGCACCGAAGCACTTATGGCCTAATGAAGCCTTAATCAAGACATGTCAAGCGATTGCAGACCAAACAGGTGCTACTTTAGCCTTTACTGAAGATCCTAAAGCTGGTGCGAAAGATGCTGATGTTTTATATACCGATGTTTGGGTCTCGATGGGAGAACCTAAAGAAGTATGGGAAAAACGAATCGAGATGCTTCATTCTTATCAGGTCAATGCAACGTTATTAGGACTAGCAAAAAAGAGTGCCATTTTCATGCATTGTCTTCCTGCATTCCATGGAAAAGATACCGAAATTGGAACTGAAATTGCAACAAACTTTAAAGACAAGTATCCCAGCGTTAGTGAGGGTTCACTTGAGGTCACCGATGAAGTGATCGAGTCTAAACAAAGTGTCGTATTTGCTGAAGCAGAAAATCGGATGCACACCATCAAAGCGGTGATGCTTCTCACCTTAGGAGGTCAATAAGATGTCACGTTATGTTATATCACTCGGTGGTAATGCCTTAGGAAATAATGCCGAAGAACAAAAGAAACTCTTACAATACGTCGCCCATGCGATCTATCCACTTATTGAAATGAACCATGATATCGTTATCGTTCATGGCAATGGTCCTCAAGTGGGGATGATCAATTTAGCTTTTCAGGAATCCACATCAACACCCATGATGCCATTTGCTGAATGTGGTGCGATGAGTCAGGGCTACATTGGTTATCATATTCAAAATGCGATACAAAATGAAATGAGTAAGCATCATATCAAACGTGCGAT
Source organism: uncultured Acholeplasma sp. (assembly GCA_937868795.1). Classification (GTDB taxonomy): domain Bacteria; phylum Bacillota_I; class Bacilli_A; order Acholeplasmatales; family Acholeplasmataceae; genus Peloplasma. Next base: position 2,311 of record CALMNM010000070.1, on the reverse strand, counting down.
CTCAACGGTGGTCACACAAGTCCTCGTTGATGAACATGACTTAGCGTTTAAGCATCCCAGCAAACCCATTGGTCCTTTCTATTCGAAGGAAGATGCTGAGCGACTAGAAAAAGAACAAGGGTATCAAATGATGGAAGATGCTGGTCGTGGATACCGACGCATTATAGCATCACCAAAACCAATTGATATCATTGAAAAAGAAAGCATTCGAACCCTTCTATCCCATAAGGAAATTGTGATAGCAGCTGGTGGTGGTGGAATACCAGTCATCGAAAAAGAAGGTTTCCTCTATGGTATTGATGCGGTGATCGATAAAGATTTTGCCTCAGCAAAAATGGCAGAAATCGTTGGTGCTGATGAGTTATTTATTTTAACTGCTGTCGATCATGTCTTTATCAATTATAATACCCCAGAACAAAAAGCATTAACACAAGTCACGATTGCTGAACTTGAAAATTATTTAAAAGAATCTCATTTTAAAAAAGGATCTATGTTACCAAAGATCGAAGCATGCATGGCCTTTGTTAAAGCGACAGGTCGTCCTGCAGTCATTGCGGGACTTGAAAAAGCGATTGACGCCTTTAAAGGAACATGTGGAACGAAAGTATTACCTTAAGCCATCCTCTGGGTGGCTTTCTTTTATAAAAAAAGAAGCAGCCTAAGCTACTTCATAATTTCTATCCCTGCATGAAGACCAACATCTTCATAAATCAATTGATCTTTTTCGTAAAGTTTAACCGTAATCTTACCGGATAATCCTTCTTTAATCTGTTCAATCATCATGCCATTTCGTGGAGATGCTAAGGCAATTTCAGTGGTAGAAATAGCTTCAATCATCAAGCGATAATGACGACGTTTTAAGGTATAGATGACTTTCTTCTCAATGATATCTTCCTTTAAAACTTTACCGCCATTGTATGTAGCGAACCGATATTCTTTCCCTTGATAAATAAGATTGGCGATTAATCCCTTGAAATAGAATCCGAGAAAAGGAATATCTGCGTAGGAGAACATCAATGAAGTCTTTGGATCTTTAAAGTGATTGGATTGAAGCCAAACATAAGCTCTAGGAAAGGATCGTCCCCAGTCTTTTTCGATATATCCTTTTCCCTCATCAAACGAGATGATTTCTCCACTTAGTTTGAAGGATCCATCCAAACGGTGATCCATACTGACGATACCATGGTAACATTCCATAAAACCCAAATACCCAAAACCACCCATGATATTAGGACTTAAGAAAGAGGTTTGAATTGGGGTTAAATCATGGAGTGAGATAATCCCAAAAAGCGAAAACTTGTCATTTTTTAAATCGAGAGAAATTTTGTCTTTTGAAAAGTAATTTGGTCCAATTTTGACGAAGAAATCTTGGTAACCATAACTAAAATCATCCTTATTGTAGCGAAGATAATAACTAGAGAGTTTTGTTTTCTGTCCTTCTGTTTTGGAGATAAAGACTTGAATGAATGCGTGAGGATCTTTTAGGTTGAGACTTATTCCAGGGATGAGTGCAATCGTATGATCACCTTTTGCATTCACGAGTTTATAATACCATCCCTCAAAATAGTTTTTCTTTTTCTTATTTCCTTGGAAGTACTCGGGATGTTTTAGTTTTTTAAGATACATGACGTCACTCCTTGTTAAAGCTCCTTGATGGTATCTTTATTTTACCATTGTTTAATCATACACCATACGTTTAATCCTTTGAAGGCATAAATTTCCAAGAAACGTAGCCTATTTGATGCTTCGCAGTACCAATGCACTCTATATGACCTATTTGTGACTAATCTTTAAAAGATTGAACCCATGGTATAATTGTTATAATCATCAATAGAAGATATGCTTAAATTAACCATATCTTTAATGAAGGTGTAAGGAGTCATCAATGTTCGCTTTGCAAGCTGTCCATTTAGTGATCACGATCCCAGTAATCTTGACAATCGGTGTCATGGCTTTTTTAGCGTGGTATATGCCTAAACGTGATATGGATCAATGTGAAGCTATCATCAAAAAGAGTTCACATACTTTTTATCAAGCGTTCTCCAAGATTAAAAATAGACAACAACGTGAAGCCATTTATGCTGTTTATGCGTTTTGCCGATATGCAGATGATTTAGTCGATGATCACCAGGATAGCGAAGGACTAAAAAACTTAGCATCTGAACTCTTGCTTTTTAAAGAAGGGATTACGGTGAATCATTTTCGTTGGCGAGCTTTAAGGAGAGCCACCAAGAAGTTTTATCCTAAGGATTACGATTATGCACCCTTCTTTGAGATGATTGAAGGTCAAAAGATGGATTTGCATCATAAA
>CALMNM010000069.1 GCA_937868795.1 uncultured Acholeplasma sp. | reverse complement strand
ATGAACATGTCGTCTCCTCCACACTCGAAGCAGAAAGCTTTAGAACGATTTATGCAGAAGCTCTCGCATTAACCCTATTGACGGTCGACTTAAACGATATGACCGTTGTATCCAATGCACTTGCTGCATACGATTTATTAAGCATTGATGCACAAACTGAACTCACTTCAGAAAAAGCACTGCTTGATACTTTATGGCAAGAAATCTTGCGTCTTGAAGCGATTGAGAATGCGACAAATGCAGTTATTCTTGCTGAAAGCAGCAACGAACAAAGTGATGTCGATGCTGCACAATCCTTGGTTGATCTCTTACCAGCAGGTACAGAAAAGACGAATCTACAGAATAGAATTAATGCCGTTCAAGCGATTATTAATGCTGTCAATCAATTTAACATCGATCATGCATATGCATTATCGTTGACTGTACTCACAGTCGTTCCAGGAGATAAACCTGATGTCGAAGCAGCACTTGCTGCCTATAATCTATTAAGTGCAGCTGTCAAAGCAGAATTAACATCAGAAAAAGCACTTCTTGACAGTTTACTGATTGAAATCAATAGTCAAACACCGACAGAAGCACTTGTCTTAGAATTTAGAACCAATCATGCAACAGCCCTTGCCTTAACGGTAGGTACTGTACAGATTACTGATCGATTGATCGTTGAAAATGCACTTAGTGCCTACGCACTACTCACTCCAGAAGCACAAACAGAATTGCTTGCTGAAAAAGCACTTCTTGATAGTTTGATCGATCAGATTAACATCTTAGAAGCGACTGATTATGTCGTGATTGCTGAAACATCCAATCTCCAAGCGGATGTTGATGCTGCGTATGTTGTTGTTAATGTGTTACCTGCAAGCACAGAGAAGACAGCTTTAATCGCAAGATTAGTTGCTGTTCAAAGTATCATCGATACCACAGCAGCAGCTAACGTCGATAGCTTAATTTCTGCAATCCCCACATCTGGAGCGATTGCTCTAACCGATGAAGCACAGATTGTTGCAGCAAGAGCTGCGTATGAAATGTTAACACCTAACCAACAAGCGCTCGTTCAAAACTTAGCAGTCCTTGTTTCTGCTGAAAATGAACTCATGCAACTTGATGCAGCCACCGATGCTGTGATTCTTGCTGAATCGACCACTTCTCAAACTGATGTTGATGCTGCCCAAATCTTAGTGAATGCACTTCCCAATGGCACATCGAAGACAGCACTACAAAATCGTTTGAATGCGGTTCAAGATATCATCGATGTGGCACAAGCTCAAGCAATCATTAATATCTACTTTGCAGAAAATTCTGTTGTTGTATCCACATTAAATAACAATACGGTTAAACAAACCGCGTTCCTTGCGAAAGCCAATGAAATTACGGCAGGATTAGGGGTAACGATCAATGTTAATAGCTTTGTTCGTGTAAGTAGAACCAATTCGACTTATAATATTACGATAACGAAGAATGCAGCGAGTGTTACCTTTGTCGTCAGTGTCACCTTTACCCGATAATTAGTCAAATCATGCAGAAGAAGAGAGTCAAATCTCTTCTTTTGTTTTTATGAGGAGTTAGTTATCTTTTTGAGAATGGTGATATAATGGTGTCAACAACAATCGTTTGATATTTTTGGGGGTGTCTATGAAAAAGAAGGTCTTTGTTTTCTTTATCTTATTCTTTATGACAGGTGCTTTTTTTGGTCTTTATCTGCAAGCTAATTCCGGTCCACCATCGAACCTTGATTTAATGGTGACTGGTGTCAACGAAGAATATTCCTTAGACATCTTCATCTATCAAGAAACGCCACTCACACAAAATCAAATCGATCAAGCGGAAACTTTGATGGATGAAAATTTCATGTATCGCTATTATTATCAAGATTCCTATCCCGAATTTTTAAAATCATTTCAAGACAAGGATAATTATGTCTCTAATAGTCTTTATGGGAGTGTGGATTATTTCGATTCTTGGGATGTCGGACTTGATCAAAAGTATGTCATGTTTTTAGAAGTTCCTCGTGTGTTTAAAATCGTCCTTATTAACGGAAGTGATCAACTCATCATCTCTGAAGTGATTGAGATGAAATCCTATGATTTTGACATTGTGTGGGATTTAAGTGATGTTGCTTTTTCGGATGAGGTCACTTATGATGCTGGATCGATTCTTGGTCTTGGTGAAAACCCGTTTTATGAATCCAGTTATTATGTGGATATGGTCATACGCTTAGTCGTCTCTATCCTGATTGAAGGACTTATTTTCTTTGCTTTCGGATTTAGAAAGAAGTGGACTTATATTACGTTTGCGATTATCAACGTGATATCACAAGTGGGATTGACGTTAGGAACCATGTACAGTTTTTATCGAGGTGATAGTGCCTATGGAACCATCTTTGTCTTATTTTTTGGCGAGTTCTTGATTTTTACTGGGGAGATGTTCTTCCTGACATTACTTGTGAGAGAGAAGAAATGGTATGTCCGTACGTTGGTGGTCTTCCTAGCGAATATGCTATCGTTGGTTTTAGGTTTACTCATCAGTTTTGGTTTGATGAGTCTAATCTACTAAGAGGTGTCTTATGAATGAAGTATTACGACAATCCCTTATTGACTTAAAAAAGAATAAATATCAAATTGAATCGAATCAGGTTGAATCACTCATTGAAGAGATTCTTCCCTTTATCGGTGATCCTGATCCTGAAATCAGAGATAACATCGTGTATGGTGTACTTGCTCATCTTTTTCATGATAAACATCTCTCTGAAGAAAGATTAACCTACTACCTTGAATTGTTGATGAGTGATGATTATCTCTTTTATGATATGGACAATAATGATTCATATAGTGTCCTTAGACGAAGCTTTACGATCTTACAACTCGTGATTATCGTCTATGTTCACAGAAGAGATCAAGTGATCTCTAAAGAATCAATTGAAGCGCTTTATGAAGCGTTTCTCAAGTACTTTAACAATGAGAACATACTAACCGGTTACCAAGAACCCATTGGATGGGTTCACGCGATTGCTCATAGTGCTGATCTCTTCGCACAACTTATGCAGATCCCTTGGTTTGATGCACAAAAACTATTAACCATGTTTGATGCCATTGCCAATAAGATCAAACAAGACAAATACTTATTTGTATCAAATGAAGATGAACGCATGTTGGTTGCGATTAACAAGGGACTAGAACGAAACCTCTTAAGTGAAGAACAAATCCTAACTTGGTTGGATCTATTCCTCATCAAAGATCATCCCAATGACTACATGAGTCATATGAATTTAGAAAACAATATTAAGCACTTGTTAAGTTCTTTATATTTTACTTGGGAAGATCATGAGTCATATGGGTTGATCACAAAGCGGATTAAAGAGATTTTAAAAGAAAATAAGCAACGATAAAATGAACATTCCTCATCCATTGAGGAATTTTTTTTACCTCTTGACAGGATGGATTAACTATTATATAATGTATAGTAGTGAACAATAAATAGGAGAAGATTATGTACTGGTTAGGATTTATCATCTCATCAATCACACTGATTATGGGTATCATCTTCATGCGTTTAAACCAAACAAAAAGAACAAGACTCGTTTTTATTCTTGCACTTTTCTTATTCTTTTATAAGTTGACAGAGTATACGATCTTTGGGTTAACCATGCAGCTCCATAAAATCCCGTTAGAGTTTTCTACGATGAGTTATTTCATCTTTTCTATGTCCATCATCTTTCGCCTTGAAAAAATGAAACTATTAGGTGCGTTTATGGCGTTTGTTTCCGGATTAGGTTATGTCATCACATTTATGATCTTAGGTGATGACTTCCTTGCAGGAAATGGTTTCTTCTTAACCGCCATGGCTTATCTTAATCATGCCATTTTATATTTGGGAAGTATGCTAGTCATCAAAGATTTATCCTATTCGAAAACAGAAGAACGAAGAATCATGATCTTTACAACGCTCTATGTGATGTATGTGGCCACGATGAGTGAACTTATTTCCTTTCCGCAACCCTTTATCTTTATTCGCTTATTGCTCGGAGGCGATGTATTAACGACATTGATTAAACCCGAGATGCTTTCAAGTTACACGTATCTTCTTTATTTCTTAACCCTCTTTATTCTCTATCGTGTGATTTTATTCTTGTTTCATGGTATTTGTAAGCTAACACAATCCAAACATGAGGTAAATGTATGAACATTCAATTTAAAAAAGGTGTCCTTGAACTCTTTGTTCTTTCCATGCTAAAGCAAAAAGATCAATATGGGTATGATATCTCTGATTATATCAGCCAAAAAATCCAGATTTCTGCGGGTACGGTGTATCCAATCTTGCGAAAGCTCAAAGATGAAGGTCTCGTAACCACCTATCTATCTGAACAAAGTGCAGGACCTGCACGCAAGTATTATAAGTTGACTGATAAAGGCATGAAGCGATATGATGCACTCTCTTATGAATGGAAAGAATTTATCACGATTACAAAGTTTTTCTTGGAGGATTAACATGACAAAACAACAATTTTTAGATCAGCTTTCAAAAGGACTCACGGTAAAGCATGTCAGTGATGTGAGTGACATCATCGAAGATTATGAGGTTTATTATGCTGAACAGATTGCCTTAGGGAAAACAGAAGAAGACATTTCTTTATCCTTAGGTGATATAGATTCCATTATTCATGATTATGCTTCTTATGCATCTGGTGAGAAAAAGCATTGGTTTGATTTGGTGACGATTTCATTTCTCGCAATTCCACTTCTTATCATGAATTATGGATTGTTAATTATCTTTGCTGCTTCAAGTTTAGCGTTTTGGGGAATTGCCATTTATTATCTTTTTGGACTAAGTAGTCTATCATTTATCCCCATGATCCCTTTACTACCTAAAATTGGCTTTATCATCACACTGTTTGTCTATTCTTTATTCATGTTTTCACTGAGTGTAAGATATTATGGCATATTGAAATCCATGACCAAACAATTTATCGTAAAACAGCAAATACGGATAGGAGAATTCCCCCAGAAGAAGATCTATCAACAGATCTTTCGCTATAGCAGCATTTCTATGATGATATTAACCGTCATTGTCTACTTAGTGTCTGCCTTGGTGGCTAAAGATTTTCAGTTTTGGCATGTATGGGAATGGTTTTAAAAACTAAGTACGTGGATAACGTACTTTTTTAATGAGTTTTTCTTATGGGTCTTTATATATTTAGTCAAAAGGGGTATAATAACATCAAGTCAATATTTTCAAGGGGGAATGAAATGAATCAACCACAGCGTGGGTCTAACAAGACGGGTTATTTGAGTGACGCAAATAGACAAAAACGTCTATTCACAAAAAGAAGAAAGCCCAAGTTCTCGGTTTCAAATGGATCATTTATATTCAGTATTGTGATCTTTATAGCTTTAGTCATATTTATCATCATCATGCTTCAAAACTAAAATGAAAAGGGGGGTATCACTATGAAGAGATACTACGAGTACAAAGAAGAAGCTAAAAATTTAATGTCGGGACGATATGGTATCGTCATTGGAACCACGATTGTGATGGCGATTATTGCCGGAATTCCAACATCCATCGCAGATAATTTCGCGACTAAGTATCGTTTTGATTTTGAAACGATGACAAGAACCCTTATTCAACCAGGGAATCCACCACTGAATTTCTTATTTTCTCTGATCGGTTCGATTGTCGCTGCATTGATTGTCTATTCGACCACCTCGATGTATATTGATGTGGCAAACAACTTAACACCGATGTTTGGTGAAGTGATCAAGAAAGGCTTTACAGAAAAGCCTTTACGTACCTTGGTTCATCAATTTTTCGTGGGTTTATTTGTATTAATGTGGACATTTTTATTCATCATTCCTGGGTTTATCGCAAGCTATGCTTACTCCATGGGATACTATATTATGAATCACGAAATCGACATATCAGCTCTTGATGCCATTTCTGATTCCAAGAATTACATGCGTGGTCATAAGTTGGAACTCTTTATCCTTGACTTAAGCTATTTAGGTTGGTACCTTTTAGGAATCCTTACCTTTGGTATCTTATGGTTATGGATCGTGCCAAAGCATCAAACAGCACGGACACTTTTCTTCAATGATCTATACTACAGCGGGAAAACCCAAACACAACCTACCAATTTCTTCCCAAATGTTGAAGAATAAATAAAAATAACTTCACCTGACGAAGGTGAAGTTTTCTTTTTTAAGTCAATAGCAGAGCTGTTAAGCATCATAATTGATTAAGATCAAAAGTTAAATTGAACTATTTAAGATAATATGAACAACAATCAAAACCAATGTGAGTGGTCCCATAATGCGATGGGCAACATATAGTCCTTTTTTCTTTTGTTTATAAAACAGCATTCCCATCATCCCGGTAACGATTAATGAAATGAGTGCGAGTGTTCCTGTGATTCTTAAATCACCACCGATGACA
>CALMNM010000068.1 GCA_937868795.1 uncultured Acholeplasma sp. | reverse complement strand
ACGGATCAATCTCCATATCACGATAGAGATCAAGAAATTCAGTAGGCACATAATAGGGCTCGTGCGGTTGCCAAAAATTTAACATATAAAAAAACGGTTTATCGCGCTTCATGAAAGTCGATAGATGATCGATGGTTCGATTTACCAAATAATGAGGGACCGTTGTATCTACACCTGATGTTATTTCTGCAGCTCGAGGATAGTCTTCACTCATAATCTTGAAGGTATATTTTTTGTTCATAGATTTTAGATATTCACGAAAAGATGGGTAACCATCACCAATTCCACCGTGCCCAGGAAAATCATCTCCCTCATATCCCACATCAGAAGGTAGACCTGAAAACTTCATTAAGTCTGCTAGCCAAGGATATTCAACTCCACCTAAAATCGATTCATCTTTTCCAGCACCTAAATGCCATTTACCTGTATAACCAACCGAATATCCTTGAGAGATGAGTCGTCTACTGAGGAGCGTTTCATCATCTTTTAACTCATGAATCGTACATCCTTTCGTATAGATATTGGTCATCATCCCATGTTTTGAAGGATATACACCTGTTTGGATACTTGCTCTAGCAGGTGTACAGATCGGGCATACTGTGTATGCTTGGTCAAAGACAATCGACTCATTGGCAAATTGATCTAAGTATGGGGTTTGACACTGCGTTTTTTTGTAGGTGCCAAGTGTAGAATATGTTTGTTGATCGGTCAATATCATGAGTATGTTTTTTTTCATTACTATCTCCAATAATAAAGCCACCAGTATCCTGATGGCTTATAATTTTTTTAGCCTTTAATGGCTCCTGCAGCGATACCTTCAATGATATATTTTTGTAAAAATAGATATAGGATAACCATGGGTAATGCTACAAGAACGATAGACACTGATAAATAATTCCATTTGGATGAGAACTGTCCCATATAGGTATATAATCCTGTGGATAACGTGCGTAGTGCTGGATTTGATATATAGATATATGGGCTTAAGAAATCATTCCATGTACCGATAATCTTCAAGATAAATACTGTGGCAATAATCGGCTTCATCAGCGGTAAAACAACTTTTATATAGGCTTTGAAGTACCCTGCACCGTCCATAACTGCTGCTTCTTCTAATTCTCTTGGAATTTGTTTTAGGAATCCCACGAACATAAATGTATATAACTGAAGACCACCAATTGACCATATTAAGATAAGTGCCAAAGGACTTCCGTAAATACCTAAAATGTCTTTCATAAGCGTGATGTTGGCGATTAAACTTGATGGAAAAAACATCGATGCTAAGATAAGTGCATAAACATATTTTGCTGCTTTAAAATGCATCCGGGAAATGGGATATGCTGCTAGAGCTGCAGCACTTACAGTAATAATGGTGGCCGTCCCCGATAAAAAGATGGTGGTAAAGAATTTTTGAAGAACTTGTAAGTCTTTAAACACAATCACATAGTTCTCGAAGACAGGCTGTTGAACAAGACCAATGGGATCTGCATAATATTCAGCTGTTGATTTTAATGAGATGTTCAAAACCAAACCTATGGGATAGAGCATGATCAATGCTAAAATCAGCAATAAAGCATAGACAGCGAATTTTTGCCATCCATTTAATTGACTAGGGCTACCCTTCGATCGATGTAATAAGGTCATTAGTATACCTCCTTACTCTTTACGAAGCGATTAAAAAGCAACATGATCACTGTGACAAAAATCGTAAAGTAGATCGAAGTGGCCGCTGATTGACCTTGTGAGACTTGATTTTCAATGACACTTTCATAGATGTAGTAAGCAAAGGTCTTTGTTCCAAACTGCCCCTTTGTTGTGAAAATGATGTAATCAGCCATGTGAATTGTACCATTCAGTGAGATCCATAAACAGATCGTGATCACTGGCCACATAAGAGGAAGCGTCAGCGACTTAAATATTTGCCATTTATTCGCACCATCAATTTCTGCAGCTTCATATAATTCACGATCTATACCAGCTAAACCGGCTACATAAATGACCATAGAATATCCAAATCCAGCCCATAATGCAATGATAGATACGTAAACCAAGGCACTTTCGCTTCCTAAAAAAGCGGAACTTTCACCGAAACGCTCCAATAGTTTAGCAAAAGGTCCATCGATTGGATCGAACATGAGTTTCCACGACGTGGAAACAACAGCAATACCTAAGATGGTGGGTAAAAAGAATAGTGATCTAAAGAAATTGCGTCCACGTACTTTTTGGTTGACAAGCAATGCTGCACCAAAGGCTAAGACCTGAATAGGGATAACCACCAAGGCCATGTACTTAAACGTTGTTAGCAATGAAGGGATCGTATAGTTACCATATATCTTAAAGAAATTTACGTAGTTTTCCAAGAAAACAAACTCGATTCTTGAAAAAGCTCCATCATAATTGGTCATTGACATTGCAACATTCACCAATGCTGGAAAAATGCTTAGCATGGTGATAATAAGCAATGCAGGAACAACCGCAAGCATTGCAATTCTAGGTGAAACATATGCGATTGTCTTTTGTTTTGATTTTCGAATTGGTGAGGTCATACTTTCCCCCTTATCTCAAATACTATTCTGTCTGAGGATGGAATTTGTCAATATATTTTTGTGCATATTGAAGCCAGATTTCACTTTGATTTTTGACTTCTGTATCAATTAGATTTATCGCCGTCGTCACATCCATCGTTCCGTTAATAAAATATGGACCAATGTCTTGTTTCATGATTAAGTCGTAAGGCATTTTCTCAACCCATTGGTTAGACAATGTTAGAACGGTCTTAAATCTAAAAATCTCTTTAGCAATATCGTTTTCCAATTCGATACCTTCCATAATTGGTTGACCGATGGCGGTATTGATATATCTGGTATACACATCTTCATTATAGAGATATTCAATGAATAGTTTTGCTTCCTCAATGGAATCTGAATTTTTGTAGATTGAGAATGCTGCTGATCCTTTACCAGCGGCATATTCGTTTTTGAGCGGATCATCATTTCCAGGTAAGACAAAGGCACCAAGTTCAAAATCGGGTTGGACTTCGAGAATTTGTGATAATGACCAGCTTCCATCAATCATCATTGCATACCCACCTTTACCAAATTCCCCTGGAGCTCGAGAGTATTGTAACCCTGTTGAATTTTTTTGTAAGTATTGTACAAGAACTCTCCAGCGATTAAAAAACTCGACAAAGGAAGGGTTATTTGCAAAATAGCGATCAGGATTGTCTTCTGGATTTTGATAAGCTTGAACGACTCTCAAGAGGAAATCAGGATCATCTTGTAAGATGGTTGTTCCAGCCAAGGCTTCTGTTATCATCGCCATTGGCCACACATCTAGTCCACCATAGACAATGGGAGCTTTGATTGTTTTGGCAGTTTCTTGTACTTTTGCTGCTTGTAATAAGGTAACAAATTCATTCCAAGTGGTAGGAACTTCCCATCCAAATTGTTCGAAAATATCCTTGTTATAAAAAACTATTTCTGTATGATAGGATAGCGGAGCCATTAAATATTCGCCAGTACTAATTTTAACCTCATTTTTGGCTGAATCCACAATTTTATCCCAGATGTTTAAATCATTCAATGGTAATGAATCTTCAAGTGTTTTCGCGGTGTTTACATTGGCGGGTTGTGAACCAAAGACATCCACTTCTCCTGATTGAATTCTCGCCTTCATGAACGCTGCATATCCTGCTGTATCAACAGCTTCATATACGACATCAATATTGGGGTATTCTGCTTCGAATTCATCCTCAAGCCAAATATAAAACCCTTGGTCTTCAGGTCTAAAATTGATGACTTGAAGGATTTCTCTATCTCCTGATCCAGCACAACTCGATAATATAGTAACAAACACTATGATCAAAAGTATTACGGAAAATCGTTTAAATTTTTTCATTATGAACCTCCAAAAAGATGATAGGCACTCTGCTGCTCATGCAACAGAGTGTCTATTTCTATTTAATCACAACTATAACAATCTTTTACGGCGAATAAGTATAAACGCAACTCCTCCACCTAAAGCGACGACGGATCCACTAACAATCGCGACGATTGCACCAGTGCTCATACCTTCATCTTCTGGTTCTTCTACAGGAATCACTGAAGTGATGACAAATTCTTCTGTACTAAAGTTGCCAGATGAATCTTCTGCTCGATAGATAACAGTATAGTCACCCGAAGCAGTTAAATAAAACTGATTATTCGTAACTGTTACATTTGAACCAACTGGAGACTCAACACGAACGGTAACTAATGGTTCATCATCTGCATTATCAGTTGCTGTTGCAACAGGCAGTGTTACCAATGTATTTTGGTCGAGTTCATCTGCTAATGTCCAATTCACTTGGAGAACTGGTGCTTCACGATCGACTTCACCTTGTGCATCTGGTGATGCATCAAATAGGCTTAATGTAGAAATACCTAATTCCCAGAAATTGTTATTATGATGCGCAAACTCAACTTTAATGTAGGTGTATTCAGATTCGAATTGAATCTTATTAAACACACTGAACATCGTGTCAACACCAACTTGGCGTTCAACAAAATAGTTGATCGTTACTTCTTCCCATGTCGTACCATCATTTGATACTGAAACTACGACAGCTTGTTCCATGGGATAGGAGTTGGTATAAACCTGTCTAAAAATCTGTAAGTTAAAGTTTAAGAAACCATCTTCGTATTCATAGACAACTTCGGCCGTTGTCGCTGAGAGAATCAGCATCCAATCATTGAATACAAATGATGCTGGATTGGGTTGAACACGTCCATTGGTTAAACCTGAATATGAGACCATTTCAGGAGCCGATGTGAAATTAT
>CALMNM010000067.1 GCA_937868795.1 uncultured Acholeplasma sp. | reverse complement strand
CTAAACAACGTGGTCATTCCACACTTGAAAATATGCGCAAGAGCTTTGATGAGTCGCTAGCCAAACTGAAAACAGGTTATGTTGATCTATATTTAATTCACTGGCCAAATCATGATAAGAAAATAAATCAACAAACTTGGTCACTCTTCGAAGAACTCTATCGTGAAAAAAAAGTGAGAGCGATTGGCATCTCTAATTTCCAACGTCATCATATCGAAGATCTCTTAGAAACAGCCACCATCGTTCCGATGGTCGATCAAGTAGAACTCCATCCTGGGTTAACCCAAGTACCTTTAAAGAAATATTTAGATAGCAAACATATTCAGATTGAATCCTACGGACCCTTCATGAAAGGTGGCGTCTTTGAAGGCATATGGGGCGATGCACTTAAGGTCATTGCTGAAAAACATCAGGCAACCATTGCACAAGTCGTCATCGCGTGGGGCTTAAAGCATGGCATCTTGATGATTCCAAAGTCAGTCACCAAAGAACGCATCGAAGAAAACTTTAAAGCTAAGGATCTTATCCTCGATGAAGAAGACATGAAGATAATCGATGAACTTAATCGCGGTAAGCGTGTTTATACCGATCCAGACAATAGTCCTTGGGGACCTTACACTGAATGACCTCGTCAAGAGGTTTTTCTTTTCATCTATCTTGTATTTTTTCTATTCTTGATTTATACTATAGGTAACTTATGGGACCCTTTGTGGCCTAAAAAGGAGAAAAAATGAAAAATTTAAATTTACGCGATTTTGTGTTTACAGGGTTTCTATCCGCCATCATTATCTTGATGACCGTGGTTCCCCAGGTTGGTTTTATTACGCTTACCCCACTCGTGGCTGTGACGCTTTTGCATATCCCCGTGCTCGTTGGCGTTTTTTTGTTGCCTAAACGGCTATCGATCATCTTAGGTTTAGTCTTTGGTGTCTCATCATGGATAAGATCTTTCGCGCCTACAGGACCCCTTGATTTTGCGTTCCAAAATCCATTGGTTTCCGTGTTACCCAGAGTGCTCTTTGCGTTAGCTGCTGCCTATGTCTTTGATGGACTCAAGTGGCTCAATCAAAAAGTCAAACATGGTGATCTTATCACCTTCGTTTTAGTGGTTGTCATTACCCTCTTTGGGCTTTATTATGGTGCAGTTGCTATCAATCTCTTTACAGGATGGTCTTTGTCTTGGTTAGTCCCTGTGGCATTTGCGATTGAAGTCGTCTTCCTTGGACTCTATTATGCCTTTATCAACAGCAAACAAAAGACCAACGTATTCCTACCCTCATCGTTTATCTTAGGAACAGTGATTCACACCATTTTAGTTTTGACCATGTTGACCTTAGTCTCCAGTGATCTCGTGCAAAGTTTTTTCCCTGATAAAACGTTAGTGGGCATTATTTTAACCGTTGCAGCAACCAATGGACTCATTGAAGCGGTGTTTGCTGCCTTGATTGGAACCCCCATTTTAGTCGCTCTCAATACCTATATTAATAAAAATTAATATCACATGAAAGGTGGTTATCCCATGATATTACTCTGTGATGTGGGCAATACAAACTTAAGCTTTGGCATCTCGGATGGACAGTCCATCATGGATACCTTCCGCTTAAATACCGATGTCTCAAAGACGGCAGATGAATACTGGATTCAGATGAAAAACTTAATCAATTCTCATCAGATCACAGAGATCGCAATCTCCTCAGTCGTGCCAAGAATTACCGAAAAGCTTAGAGAAATTGCGCGTAAGCATTTCAATCTTGAGCCTTTGGTCGTCGGTCCTGGTGTAAAAACAGGTCTTAATGTGAAAACGGATAACCCTCGAGAAGTCGGGGCAGATTTGATTTGTGATGCAGTGGGGGTCGAAGAGTTCTTTAAACCGATGCTCATTGTAGATCTCGGGACGGCGATTAAATACATCTATGTGAAAAATAAGACTATCTTAGGTGTCATCATCACCCCAGGTGTCAACATTTCCATTAAGGCACTTGTTGGTAATACCGCACTCTTACCTGATATCGATATTGAAATCCCGAAAAAAGTGTTAGGAACCAACACGATTTCGTGCATGCAAAGCGGTGTCACCTATGGAGTTGCAGCCCAAGTCGATGGATTGATTGAACGGATTAGCGAAGAAGTTAAAGAACCCTTTGATGTCATCTTAACAGGTGGATTATCGCAAACGATTGCTCCACTGTGCAAACATCCCCTGACACGCGATCCTGATTTAGTTTTAAAAGGTTTACTCACAATTTTCAATCGTAATCAGAAATAAATGAAAATGGCGGTGAAAACCAGCCATTTTTTTGATATAATGAAAACGATATGAAAGTGAGGTCGAAGAACCATGTCATACATAAAAAAATATCAATTTTGGATGCAACAACAAAACCTAGATCCCACATTACTGAGTGAACTGATCAAACTCGATGAAAAAGAAATCGAAGAAGTCTTTCATTCGGATTTAACCTTTGGTACCGGTGGTTTACGAGGTCTCATGGGTGCAGGAACCAATCGTGTGAACGTGTACACGATTCGTAAAGCAACCCTTGGCTTTGCACGCTATATCAAACGGGCAAAGCTCTCTGGTGGGGTAGCTATCTCTTATGATAATCGTCATCATTCCAAACAATTCGCTAAAGAGGCAGCCATGGTTCTTGCAGCTGAAGGGATTCCATCGTATTTATTTGATGAACTCAGACCGACACCGATGTTATCGTTTGCTGTCCGTTACTTTAAGTGCGCAGGTGGCATCATGATCACTGCGTCGCATAATCCAAAAGAGTATAATGGCTATAAAGTCTATGATCCAACAGGTGCTCAAGTGAACTTAATCACCGCCGAACACATCATCCGTTTCATCGACTTAATCGATAATCCTTTTGAAACCGATGTGCTCGATAATGATTTAATTCACACGATTGATGCAAGTTTTGATGACATCTATTTGAAAGAAGTCGAAAAGATTGCCT
>CALMNM010000066.1 GCA_937868795.1 uncultured Acholeplasma sp. | reverse complement strand
TGTATCCGCTGAAGTGACGGTCACAAGTAAATTTTTATAATGAAATGATTCACCGACCATCGGAATCTTACCAAGTTCATCTTGGACCCATCCATTGATGGTTGAGAAATCCATTTCCTCTTCAATGCCTAATTCTTCAAACACATCATCGATATCAGCATAACCTTTGACCTTGTAATGTTGCTCATCGATTTTGACGACTTGCTCAACAATTTCATCATGTTCATCCCAAATATCACCTACAATTTCTTCTAAAATGTCTTCCATCGTCACGATCCCTAAGGTTCCACCAAACTCGTCCTTCACGATAGCCATATGGGCTTTGTTTTCTTGAAGTAGATCAAGTAAATTAGAGACTTTCATATACTCGGTGACAAAAACAGGTGGTTTAATAATACTTTCTAACGATTGCTTTTCAAGGACCACACGATTATAGAAGTCTTTATGATTAATCGTTCCAATGATATGATCAATCGATGTGTCATACACTGGAAGTCTTGAATAACCACTATGTTTGAATAGATAAATGATACGTTTAATATCTTCTTTATCAGATATCGCAACCACATTGACACGAGGTGTGAAGATTTCCTCAATCTTTAAGTCATCAAAGTCAATGACATTACGGATGAGTTCACCTTCATTCTCGTTGATGCCACCTTCTTGTTCCACTTCACTGACATAGGTCAACAGTTCTTCTTCAGTGATACCCGGTCCATCTTCTTCTTTAATACCGCGTGTGATGAGTTTTTGAATCCCACCAAATATCGTAGAAAATGGGTAAAGAATCCAAATAAAGAATTGCAAGATTGGGGTAACTACTAAAGCGAATTTTTCTGGAACTCTTTTAGCGATACTTTTCGGTGTAATTTCACCAAAGATGAGGACTAAAATGGTCATTACCGCCGTGGAAAGCGTAACCCCAAGATCTCCCCAATAAGTGACAAAAATCACGGTCGCTAAAGAAGCTGATGCGATATTAACGATATTATTACCGATTAAAATCGTGATTAAAATACGGTCAAAGTTTTCAGCAAGTGTTAGTGTGTGCTGGGCTCTTTTATGACCGTTTTGAATCATATTCTTAATCTTAATCGTATTTAATGATGAAAATGCAATTTCTGTTGCTGAAAAAAATGCAGACATTAAAATAAGAAATGCAATGATCACCATTTGAATAACGAGTGTCTCCTGAGGCATACCTATTCAACCTTTTCTTCGTCATCAGTAGATGATTGTTTGGTCACACGGACCTTATTGATGACTTTATCATCAATCTCTAAAACTTCAAATGTAAATCCATTATAGTGAATCACAACGTGTTCATTCTCTTCAGGAAAGCGACCGAGTTGTCCTAATATGAATCCTGAAAGTGTATCATAATCTTCGACTGGAAGATCAGCTTCAATTACATCATCCACATCACTGATGGTGAGTAATCCATCAATTTCATAGGTGTCTTTGTCAATGAGTTTGATCCCTTCTTCATCCTCATCATATTCATCAGCAATGTTCCCTAAAATTTCTTCAATTAAATCTTCCATTGTGACAATACCCGACGTTCCGCCATATTCATCCAAGACGACTGCGATATGATTCTTTTGTTTTTGCATCTCACGGAATAATTCCGCTGTTTTCTTGGATTCAGGAACAAAGTAGGGGGGGCGAATGAGTTTCTTCAACGTTAATTTTTCATCTGGGTTATCGATATATTTTAATAAATCTTTTACATGGAGTGTCCCAACAATATGATCGATGTTGTCTTCATAGACTGGATAACGTGTATATTGTTCTTTTTGAATGAGATCTACGACTTGAGCACGTGTCATACGAATGTTTAAGGCTGCAATTTCGGTACGATGCGTCATAATTTCATCCACAGTGGTATCAGAAAAGTCAAACACATTTTGAATCATTTCAGATTCTTCTTCATCAATTGAACCCGTTTTACTGCTTTCTTCAACAATGGTTCTGATTTCTTCTTCAGTGACCTTTCGTTCTCCTTCATTGGCTTTTAGTCCAAATAAATACCCAAAAAGAATGGATAAGTGATCGAAAAGCCAAATGAGTGGGGATAAAATAATCGATAATAAAATGACAAATCCAATCGTGCTATAAGCGATTTTTACTGAATGCTTATTTGCAATGCGTTCAGGAATCATCTGACCAAAAACAACATGAAAAGCAATAAGCAGAAAACCTATCGCGATTAAAATAATAAACTCAAGCCAATTCATCGTGTTTCCAACGATATCCATGACATCATTTCTAAATACTGTAAACGCGATCGCACCATTAATTAATGCAGCAAGCACACTAAAAAGATGCAATCCTAAACGATAACGTTTGGGTTCAAGGTTTACTTTTTGAACACGCTTAGCTGCGATGTTTCCTTCTTCAGCATCTTCATCGACACGATTATCGCTGATTGCTAGAAGTGCAGTATCACTTGCAGTGCTAATTGCAGTGAAAATAATCAAGATGAGCATGATGAACATTGAGACTAACATAGGCTCACCTCATCAAGATAACAAAAAAAGACACCTAAAAAAGCACAAGGCTTTATGTCTTTGCGACTAGGGTATACGGGATCGTCGATCCTACTACTTGATTCTTCCATTCCTAACATTATCCTCCATCTGGGATGTGATACTGATATCATACTATATTTTATGATAAATGTCAATGTACGCGTGTGCATGCACGCTCATTCTTCATCTTTTTTATTGTCTGAAATCCCCTTTTATGTTACAATTAATTGTACCATCAACGGACCCTTGATATCTTATTAAAACAAGGGCACCCGATGATTTTTTTATGATGATTCGCAAAGAAAGTTTGGTAACTATATGACTCCTATCTTGATGAGTGTCGTTTTAGAAAATCTACTTCATGTCGCCATGCTCGGTATTGGCTTTGTGTTCTTGATCAAAGGTGCTGATTATTTTATCATTTCATCGTCTTCTATTGCAAGAAAGTTTCATGTTTCACCGCTCATTATTGGTTTAACATTAGTCGCATTTGGAACATCACTTCCTGAACTTGCGGTTAGTTTTGCAGCATCACTATCTGCACGTGCGAGTGGAACTACAGCAGATATTGCGATGGGAAATGTCATTGGTTCAAATATCGCAAACATCACGATTATCCTGGGGTTATCAGCCATCATGATGCCCATTGCAGTTCAAAAGTCGATGCATAAACAAGAACTTCCCTTTGTGATGGGAATGACCGTATTACTTGCTCTTTTAGTCAATTTTTTTGCTAATGATTCCATCGTATGGTGGGAAGCATTAATCCTCTTGTTAGCCTTTGGATACTATATGTATTTGATGCTCAGAAGTCATAAAAACCAAGAAGAAAACCTTGAAGTACATCTCGTTGATATTAAAAAAGCAGTCATTTTACTCGTCATAGGAATTTCTGGTGTTTCTATCGGTGGATGGTTAGTTACCACAGGTGCTGAATTTATCGCGATTGAAATTTTAGTCCAAGCATTCAGTATGGAAGCAACGAGAGCAACTACCCTTGTGGGCTTATCTATTGTTGCATTAGGAACATCACTCCCTGAACTTGTGACCTCGGTCATGGCTGCCAGAAAAGGTGAAAATGAGATTGCTTTAGGAAACGTTTTAGGATCAAATGTCTTCAATTCACTCTTTATTGTCGGTTTATCAGGACTTGTTGTTCCACTAGGAATGAATGCTGATGTCAAATTGGACTCCCTCATTTTAGTTGGAATCACTGCAATCGTTGTGATCTTCTCAGTGACCAAACTTGAAATCAATAAAAAAGAAGGATGGGTGCTATTCATCCTCTACTTCGTTTATATTATTTATATCATCTTACGAGCTTTAGGTATTGTTTAATCCCGAAAAAAATCACTCAACAATAGCTTTAAATCATCACGATGAACCATATAATCATCGTGGTGTTTTTTATTTATTTGGACATATTTGCTATCCTTTATATGGTGATGAATTGCCAATGTATGTCTTCTTTGAATCACATCAAACTCACCTGCAATCACCATCGTAGGAATCTCAATTTTGTGTAATTTCCTAAACGTTAGATTGGGTTGATCTAGCATCATATCGATGTAAGGATTAGGTGTCTTTTTTGTCTCGATTTTCATATATTCTCGTTCTTTTTTGGCGATACCTAAAGGATGAATATTCGAACCACATACGATCATTTTCTTTAGTGATTTTGGCTCCATTAAGGCCATAAATAGCCCGATGATGCCACCATCAGAGTATCCTAAATAATAAGGAGCATCCAGGTGCAACGCTTTGATTGCTGCAAGATAATCATCTGCCATAACGGAGTAATCATACACCTCTGTTTTTGAAGACAATCCATGATTTCTCGAGTCAAATAGGTAGCATGTGTAACGATCTTTTATCGCTTCAACCAATGATAAAAAAATGGTATGATCCTCTTGATTACCATGAACCAAAATGAGAGGTTCACCAATCCCGATTTTTTCATAATGCATGACGATATCATTCACTTTAATCTTCATATGTTCTCCTAAAGAAATAGGTCCCTGTGGCGGGACCTAAAGTGCCAATGTGCATAAGCCATGTTCTGTTCCCTTGCGGGTGTGACCATTTATCTCTACATTGTAGCATCCGTCTGCTTCGTTTCGCATTAAGATGTGCCCCTACCAAAATTTGGGTTGCTAGCTTGAGGGGTTTACCGCGTTTCATCGTTTGGTTTCCCAGACGCTCGTCTCTGTGGCACTTTTTAGTCTAGAGCATAGTTTCCCTTAGCTCATCAAACGCCGTTATGCTTGCGCATACCCTAGGTTATCGTTTCCCTAGGCACAATCACTACATCCATCACAGGATGTGCTAGCATGGACTTTCCTAACCTATCGCTAGGCTCGGTCACCTTCCATTGACATATGCATTATATCACAAAATTTGTAATCGCCAACAAAAAAGTGAGGTCAGCGACCTCACTTATGTTATTTATTTAAGAGGGCATCCTTACGGGATAAATCGATGCGTCCCTTTTCGTCAATACCAATACACTTCACTAGGATTTGATCACCAAGTGACACGACAGATTCAACTTTTTCTACGCGTTCTTTTGCTAAACGAGAGATGTGAACGAGTCCTTCTGTACCTGGCCACAATTCTACGAAACAGCCAAATTTCTCAATGCGAGTGACTTTACCTTCGTAAATTTCACCGACTTTCGCTTCTTTCACTAAGGATAAAATCTTTTCAGCTGCTGCTTCAATCCATTTGGTTTCGGCATGCATTAAATAAACGCGACCATCTTGTTCAATATCAATCTTGACTTGGTTAAAGTCTTCAATGATTTGATTAATGATTTTTCCACCACCACCGATGACATCTCTAATCTTATCAGGATTAATCTTGATCATCATGACTTTAGGTGCATACTTAGACATTTCCTTACGTACTTGAGGGATGGTTTCGAGCATATGATCTAAGATATGGAGACGACCCACTCTTGCTTGTTCTAATGCTTCTCTTAAGATCTCTTCAGTGATCCCGGAAATCTTGATATCCATTTGTAGTGCTGTGATACCATCTTTAGTTCCAGCGACCTTGAAATCCATATCGCCTTCATGGTCTTCCATACCTTGAATATCAGATAAAATGGTATAATAATTGCCTTCTTTAATCAAGCCCATCGCAATCCCTGCAACTGGTGCTTTGATCGGTACACCTGCTGCCATGAGTGCCATCGTTCCTGCACAAATGGTTGCTTGAGATGATGATCCATTGGATTCAAGAATTTCGGAGACAATACGAATGGTATAAGGGAATTCTTCTTCTGTAGGCAACACTTGAAGAATGGCACGTTCGCCTAAAGCACCGTGACCAATTTCACGACGTCCAGGTGAACCATAACGACCTGTTTCTCCTACGGAGAAGGGTGGGAAGTTGTAATGAAGCATAAAGCGTTTGGAATCTTCAAGTCCAAGACCATCAATGATCTGGTTTTCACGGAGTGCACCTAAGGTGACTACACCTAACGCTTGCGTTTGACCGCGAGTGAATAAGGCAGAACCATGCGTTCTTTGAAGAACATCCACACGAGAGGATAAGGGACGAATTTCATCAACCTTACGACCGTCAGGACGGACTTTATCTTCGGTAATCAGACGTCTTAATTCTTGAGTCACCATGTGTTCAACAATGGATTTCACGTCTTTTAAATACTCTTCTTTTGCCTTTTCATCAAAGACTTTAACGCCTTCGATTTCAACAATAAATGATTTTGCAGAGAATTTTTCAACCGTTTCTGCAGTTAAATCATCAATCGCTTGATAACGTTCGAGCTTATCAAAGATTGAGACAGCCTTGACCATGCGGTCATAGACGTAATCATAGACAGCTTTCTTGAGAGCTGGATCGATGACTTTGGATTCAAAATCCATCTTTTCAACAGGATTATCGTTTTGAATCTCTTCGATGAACGCACATAAACGCTTAATTTCAGCATGACCAAATAAAATCGCTGCAAGCATGCCTTCTTCAGACACTTGTTTTGCACCAGCTTCAACCATATTGATCGCATCTTTTGTTCCAGCAACAGTGAGTTCAATATCCGACTGAGCTTGTTGTTCAACCGTTGGATTGATGATGAGTTCACCATCGACACGACCGACCTGGACACCGGCAACCGGTCCATTGAATGGTATATTGGATATACCTAATACGATCGCTGAACCAATCAGTGAAGCGATTTCTGTGGTACAATCGGGATCACTGGATAATACGGTATTGACTACTTGGACTTCATTTTTAAATCCATCAGGAAATAAAGGACGTAAAGGACGGTCAATTAAACGAGAGGTTAACGTTTCGTGTTCGGAAGGTCTTCCTTCTCTTCTTAAGAATCCACCAGGAATCTTGCCTGCTGCGTAAAGCTTCTCTTGATATAAAACCATAAGGGGGAAGAAATCCTGAGTAGAAGCTTCATTCTTCGCTGTAACAACACTGAGGACCATTGAGTCCCCGTAAGTGATCATCGCTGAGCCTGCGGCTTGTTTCGCGACTTCACCAATTTCGACACGTAGCGGTCTTCCACCGAGCAACGTCTCGTAAGTCTTTTTTTGCATGATATAAAATCTCCTTCATTTTATATGTCTATTTTTATCTTATAGCCTTATTAATCATACCACAATTTTGGACTAAAGTATAGGAAATAAAAAAAAAGTTGCTCGCGCAACCTTTTAACGACGTAATCCGAGCTTTTCAATTAATACTTGGTAACGATTCACATCATAGTTACGAAGATAATTGAGCAAACGACGTCTTTGACCGATCATCAAGTAGAGACCGCGACGGGAATGGAAATCATGGGTGTGTGTTTGGAGGTGACCGTTTAATTGATTGATCTGTTCTGTGAGTACAGCGATTTGTACTTCAGGAGACCCTGTGTCGCCTTCCTTGGTTGCGAATGCTTTGATGATTTCATTCTTCTTTTCTTTGCTAAGTGCCATTGTATATATCCTTTCTCGTTTAACTAAAGAAGGGGTCGGCTTTCCCACATCCTTGTTAACGCCTTATTCATTGTAACATAATTTTATAAATATTCAAGATTTTATTCTTAAATTTTCACGAATTGATCGACATTTAAGACAAAGACGGTTGCGCCACCAACTTCAACTTCAATGGGTAGAGCAGAGAATGAGCCAAATTCATTCACGATGGTATTTGGTACAAGTTTTGTCCGCTTTTTAGAATGCTTTTCAATGATTTCTAAGGCTTGTGGAACTTTTTCATCGTTGACACCTATCATGAATGTCACATTACCCGCACGCAAAAATCCACCTGTGGTTGCTAAACGTGTGGAGAAAAAATGATCTTTGACTAGAGCTTTTTGCACTTTGTTCGCGTCATCATTCGATACGATTGCGATAATAAGTTTCATAGAATCACCTCGTTACTCATATTATACCATGGATTTTTTTAGAGCGTCAATTTTCTAATGGCAATCTCATCATTTTTGAGCTGCTCGATAAGTTCTTTTCGATTTTTAAACTTCATCTCATTTCTCAGGTAATGCATGAAGATTATTTCGATTGTTTGACCATAAATATTTTGTTTGAAATCAAGAATATGAATTTCCAATCTTTTTTCAAATGAAAAATTAAGGGTCGGATTATTCCCGATATTTGCCATGCCATGATACCACTTTCCATCAATTCCGACTTTGACGTAATACACACCACTTTTCGGTAAATAATAGTTACCATAATCGATATTTGCCGTTGGATAACCCAGTTTATGACCAATCTTGTTCCCGTGAACAATGAGTCCTTTAATGTCATAATGGCGATTTAACAATTTTCTTGCTGAACCCAAATCACCAATCGACAAGAAGTCCTTAATGTAGGTTGTAGAGACACGGGTATGATTGTAGACGAGATCATCGACAACATCAACAAAAAAATATTTTTTCAAATCCGAGATTGTCCCTTCACCTCGATATCCAAATCGAGCGTCACGACCAATAACCAAACGTTTGACGTTGATTCCTTTTAGAAAATCAACAAAATCCATGACTGACAGTTCTGAAAATTGTTGCTCAAAGGGAACAATAAAAGCATAATCAAGCGGATAACGCGCAAACAAAGCAATTTTATCGTCCTTTTGTGTTAACGTGCGAAACACTTGTTTGCGTAACACTGAGGATGGATGAGGATCAAATGTCATCACTGCATGTTTGGTATCTGAATAGGACAGTACGCGTTCGATTAACTGTTGATGCCCTAAATGAAGCCCATCAAAATTCCCCATCGTCATGGTGATTGGATCATTATTTTGTATTTCATCGTATGGTTTGTTAATTATTTTCATCGCTTTCCTCTAAAAAATGATGACTGGAGCGTAGACGCCCTCAGGTGTCACATTATAATAAGCAATCATTTGACCTTGTTCATCTTTGACGATGAAAGGTTGATCGGTTGTTGTTTGTCGCTGATCTAGATAGATCCCATTCTTCACTAAACGAATCATGTAATCATTTAATACAATAAAAGGAGTGTCCTTAAAAAAGGTATCTAAGGTAATGATATCATCGATGGTGACTTCATCCATCGCTTTCGCTTGACTTAGCTTATACGTTCCTACTTCAAGGCGAGTAAGCGACTCAAGTGCTGCAATTTGACCCACCCTTTTTGCCAAATCATAAGCGAGTGTTCTGATGTAAGTACCCTTGGAAACATGGGCTAAAAAGGAGAGTCGTTGATTGGCAAACGTCGATGTAGCTATAAATTGATAGATCGTCACTTGCCGTGCTTCTCTTTCAATTTCAATCCCATTTCTGGCTAACTCATAGAGTTTTTTGCCTTCCACCTTTAACGCAGAATACATGGGAGGAATTTGATCATAGGCTCCAATAAAGGATTGCATACCTTCAATAATCGCCTCTTCTTTAAGGGTTACAGGCATCGTTTCTATCAATTTGCCAGTCGTATCTAAGGTATCATAAGAAATCCCAAAAAGAATGGT
>CALMNM010000065.1 GCA_937868795.1 uncultured Acholeplasma sp. | reverse complement strand
ATGAACCCATCGAATACGTCTGGACCATTCATCGAAAAGAGGAAAGATTTATCCATGATGTGAGCTATCAAAATGATCACGATCGCATTGTCCAATACGTTTATCCCATAAAATATTACATTGATATTCTTCATGAACTTTCCTTTGATGTATCGGTTATTCCTTCGATCGATTCAAGAAAACATTTGATCATGGCTACCCTTCGGTAGCTTTTTTTATTTAAAGAAATTCATGACTTATTTTTCTATCATCAAATGGAGGGATAACAATGAAACAAATTTATGTGATGATAGCCATTATTATCGGTTTGGGATGGTTATGGTTTTTGCCTAAGCAAGAAGAAGTGATTTTCGTTGATGAAGGCCCGATCACCTACGATATTATCGTAATTGAACTTAAGGGTGAAGTCGTCTTTCCAGGAGTTTATCATTTTTTTGAGCCCTTAACCTTAAGCGACATACTCTCATATGCTGGAGGATTGACTGAAGAGGCAGATGCTCAAACATTGCAGCTCTCAGAAATAATCTTCCAAGATCGAAGCATTACAATCCTATCGAAACAAGAGACACCACAAACTGAGATCATCCAACTCAATATTAATCAGGCTTCCTTTAAGGATCTTATTACCATTCCAGGGATTACTGAAACCAAAGCCGCATCAATCATTATTTACCGAGAAAATTATGGTGATTTTCAAAGTTTAGATGAACTGATTAACGTCAAATACATTGGAGTCGCAACCCTTGAAAAAATCAAGCCCTATCTTACGGTGGGATAATCTTGATCTTTTAGGAATGGCGTATTTCCTTTCAGTTATCGCCTTTTTTGTGAGTTATGTCTCCATTTTTTTAGTCTTGTTTCTTTACTATTCTAGAAAACATCTTTCATGGATGCTTTATATGTTGGGTTGCATCCTTCTTTTCTTTTTATGGGTGATCAACGCAGAAGAGCCCGAGTTATCTGGGACAACGTTTATCGGTGTTGTAGTAGATAAAGAAATCTATGATACCAATGATCGGTTGGCGATAAAAATCAATCATAAAAATTATCATATGTATGTCACATCTGGATCGCTTGAGATGGGTGATGAAGTGATGATTAAAGGCGAACTTAGTCGGTATGAAAATAGGACAGTTCCCGAAGGATTTGATCGTTATATGCATTATCGATCGAATCGTATTATGGGGAAAATCACTCTTGATCACTATGAAAAGATAGGACAAAGATTCACGCTTTATACATTTCGAGATAAAATATATACGTTTTATCGGGAACAAAACATCTCTCATTATGCCATGAATCTGCTTTTTGGAGAAGATTTAGCAGAAGAAACTAAAACGATTTATCAACAATTAGGGTTAACCTACCTTTTGTCCATCTCTGGACTTCATCTATTTGTTTTGATCACATTATTCAGAAAAATCTTATTTTACTTTTCGGTAAGTGATCGGGCTCAGTCCATCATTGTTTTATGTTGTTATGTCATACTTTGTTATTTACACCGGTTTGAACTGGGAATTTTGCGATTAACTATCATGCATAGTCTACTCATGCTTAATGATCATTATGCATGGCGAAGATCACGCTTTGAAATCATGCAATTAACTTTCATCGGCATCTTATTAACTAACATAGCTCTGCTTTTTAGTTCAGGTATTCTAATCAGTTATATGATATTAACGATGATTTATTTGATCAAACCGTGGTTCGATTCATTTGATGGATATGTAAAGCGTCTGATCTTTAGTGGCTTTTTAATGATTTGGCTTTTACCGTTTTTTCAAAGATTTGATCCAATCCTCATTATTCTTATGCCACTAATCATCGTTTTCATCGTCTATGGCTTAACCATTGGTGCTTTTTTAACTTGTCTTGTACCCTCGCTTTCACCTCTATTAGACCGTTATGGACTGATCGTTGAAAAGGGACTATTATGGCTTAATGATCACCGCTTGGCTTTCTATCTTCCTAAATTCGATCTTCACTGGATCATCATTTATTATGGATTATTCATTGGCATATTAATTGTTAAATCAAAACTGGTCAAAGGATGGATATTGATGATCTTCTTTTGCTTGATTGTTTCTATTTCAGGATTAACACGTCAAACCTCGCGATTACTTTTTCTTGATGTTGGGCAAGGAGATGCTACGATTGTTGAAACAAAAGATTGTATTGCAGTGATCGATAGTTTTTCGCAAGTTCATGATTATTTATATCATCGTGGAATCGCAAGGATCGACTACCTATTTTTAACACACAGCGATATCGATCACATTAAAGAAGCTGACATCATCATTCGTGACTTTCAGGTTGATCATCTCATTGGTTCAAAAGATGTCATGACATATCCAAATTATGGTATCTGGATGGAAAAAGCAAACGCTGGGGATACGTATCCCTGTGGAGATATAAATTTTCATATACTGAGTCCGATTCAAGCATATACTGATGAAAATAATGCGTCTCTGGTAATTCAATTCGATTTTCATCACTCACGCATCCTCCTAATGGGGGATATTGAAATTGAAGCAGAAATGGATCTGATTATGCGTTATGGAGACTTACTTAAAAGTGATGTCCTAAAGATTGCTCATCACGGTTCTAGTACGTCATCATCCTCTTTATTCTTAAATTATGTAAAACCACAGCGAGTCATCATTTCTGCCGGAAGAAATAACCACTATCATTTTCCTCATGATGAAGTGATAAATCGCTTAATGGACTTCAATCTTTTGCTCTATCGTACCGACCAACAGGGAACTATCGTTTTTGAGCCCAATCGAAAAGGTGGAAAGTGGTATTTTTATCTACCCTTTTCCCCTCGTTTTTGGTACAATATGTATAGAGTAAGGGGGCGTATGTATGGCTGAGTCCATCTACCTTTATTATTGTAATAATGACTTTCTCTTAAATCACGCCGTTGAAGAAAAAATAAAAGAATTTAACGTTGATCCCTTTAACATCGTTAAATATGATCTTCTGGAAAACTTACCCGATGACATCTTAGAAGATTTACAGACGGTGTCTTTTTTTGCTGAAAAGAAAGTGATCATCATTAGAAACATTCAAGAACTTGAAAAAGTGGATGAATACGTTCTTCAAGATTTCTTAGTGTATTTTCAAAAACCGAATCCTGATGTCATCGTGATTTTGATGATGAATGAACTACTTCCTGAAGCATCCATTCTTGGTGGAGCACTATTTAAATATGCCTTTATTGAGAAAGTGAAGGACATGGACAAGAAGGATTATCCACCTTTTGTTAGAAACATGTTCAAAAAATACAACTATTCGATTACAGAAGAAGCGATTGAAGCGTTATTGGAGCGTACGAATCTTGATTTTAATTTGATTAATCAAGAAGCAGAAAAATTGATGTTATTCGCTTATGAAACTAAAGAGATTACCGAAAGAGCCGTTCTTTTGTTAGTCTCAAGAAATCTCGAGGAAAATATTTTTGAACTCACCAATGCCCTTTTAGCAAAAAATCAATCGAAAACTATCGAAATCTTTTATGATTTAATCGCAAGAAA
>CALMNM010000064.1 GCA_937868795.1 uncultured Acholeplasma sp. | reverse complement strand
CTTGCTGCAATGCATCCAAAAGGTGACAAAGTCAAGACTGTTGATCCTAAGTTATTAGAAGATGAAGAAGCTCCAGCGATGAAGCCAAGAAGTGAAATGACACCTGCTGAAAAACTAGAAAACAGTTATGTCATTAACTACGTCTTAGCAGCGATTGGTTTTGCAGTCATTATCAAGTACTTCGTTGACAATGGATTTAACTTAAACTTAAATATCGTGATCTTTATTTTCTTGTTTGCAGCGATTGCACTCCATGGTACACCAATTAATACCGTTAGAGCCGTTAACTCTGCAGCAAAAGCAACCGGTGGTATTATCCTTCAATTCCCCTTCTATGCGGGTATTATGGGTATTATGACCGCAAAAGGCCCAACTGATATTTCATTAGCTGGTGCAATTTCTGATTTCTTCGTCAATATTTCTAACGCAACTACCTTCCCATTATTCTCCTTCCTATCTGCGGGTATCGTTAACATTTTCGTACCCTCTGGTGGTGGACAATGGGCAGTTCAAGGTCCAATCATGATGCCTGCTGGTTTAACCTTAGGCGTTGATGCAGCGAAAACTGCGATGGCGATCGCATGGGGCGATGCATGGACCAATATGATTCAACCGTTCTGGGCACTTCCTGTTTTAGGTATTGCAAAACTTGGTGCGAAGAACATCATGGGTTACTGTTTAATCGTCTTACTTTATTCTGGTGTCATCATTGGTTTAGGATTACTCCTTTTCTAGGAGGTCACTCATGTCTAAAGTCTATATCGTCGCTGCGAAAAGAACAGCGATTGGTACCTTCTTGGGATCACTTGCAAGTGTTTCCCCTTCTGAATTCGGTGCCGCAGTGGTCAAACAAATCTTAGAAGACACCAAGATGAACCCTGCGAAAATCGATGAAGTGATTTCAGGAAATATCTTACCTGCAGGTCAAGGCCAAGGCCTTGGCCGTCAGGTAGCCCTTCGTGCAGGATGTCCTCATTCCGTTCCTGGATATGTGGTCTCCATGGTGTGCGGATCTGGGATGAAAGCGATAATGGATGCCTATTTAAAGATCTCTGCAGGATGGGCAAACGTAATTGTCGCGGGTGGGACTGAATCGATGAGTCAAGCACCCTATCTCATTCCTTATAAAACACGCATTGGTGCGAAGATGGCAAACTTTGAAGTCGTAGATCACATGATCTATGATGCCTTGATTGATGCTTATGATGGTATTCATATGGGAATCACCGCAGAAAACATCGTTGAAAAACATCAGATCTCACGAGAAGAACAAGATGAATTTGCCTACTACTCGCAACAAAAAGCCATTATGGCCGTGGATAGTGGACGTTTTGATGATGAAGTCGTGGGTCTTGATGTCAAAGTCGGTAAGGAAGTCATTCGTTTTGATAAAGATGAATATCCTAACCGGAAAACATCCTTAGAAAAACTAGCCACCTTAAGACCAGCCTTTAAAAAAGATGGATCAGTGACTGCAGGAAATGCCTCAGGGATTAATGATGGTGCAGCGTATGTGATGCTCGTCTCTGAAGAAGCATTAAAGCAGTATAACCTCACCCCTCTTGTTGAAGTCGTGGGTGTCGATCAAGCAGCCATTGATCCTAAGGTTATGGGATTAGGTCCTGTGAATGCCATTAAAAATGTACTAAACAGAACAAACATGAATTTAAAAGAGATTGATCTTCTTGAACTCAATGAAGCCTTTGCTGCGCAGAGTTTAGGTGTGATCAAAGAATTATCAACGGATTTAGGTGTTACCAAAGCATGGTTCTTAGAGAGAACCAATGTCAATGGTGGTGCAATTGCCTTAGGTCACCCCGTGGGTGCATCCGGTGCGAGAATTGTCGTGACACTCATTCATGAAATGAAAAAGAGAAATAGTCATCATGGTCTAGCATCCTTATGTATCGGTGGTGGCATGGGAACAGCGATCATTTTAAAGAACGTGTAATAAAAGAAGGACCTTGCGAGGTCCTTCTATTTCTTTATGATCGTGGATTTTTCGTAATCATGACCCACCGTTAAGCTAATCTCATCCATGATTGTATTAGAGGGATCAAGATAACGTTTGTAATGCTCCATCGCTTTACCAGGTCCACCTTCATTAGTGAGGAGTAAGGTGACTTTCTTATTTTGGAATCTATTTTTCTTCAAGAACTTCTTCATAAAAGGGGTAATCGTCCACGCCCATACAGGACTACCAAGGACAATTTCATCATACTTAGTAAAGTCGATCTCTAGAGGTTCATAAGATAACTTCGTATTTAAGGATGCGAACATGCCTAAATACGCGAGTTGAAAGAAGTATCGTCTTGGAATCTTGATTTTCCCTTTAAGACGATAGTAATCTCCTTCAAAACGTTCTTCGAGTGCTTTTTTAGTATGACCAGATAATGAATAATAGATGATCGCTTTCATAAAATTATCTCTTTTCTTGATTCCGTTTATCTTGAATCATGATCATTTCTTTTTCAGTAATTTTTGTGATGTTGTTTTCTTTAGCCCATTTGACACAGCCATCTAAAGCGGCCTTTAAGAAGATTCTTGGGACTTTCACGAGTTTCATTAATGCATCATCGGTAAACTCAATGGTTGGATCCGTGCGATCTGCTGCATAACGAATGGTCTTTAGATCGATTTCTTTTTTGGCAGGCACAGGTTCTTTTCTAAACTTTGTTGATGGTGAGTACCAGAAATGAGTATTATCACGATAGCCATAGTCCACAGGAATCTTAGGAAAACTCTTTTCTTTGATGCCTTGGATGATACTTGCTTTATAACGAGGTTGCATCAGAATCTTATCGATTCTAAGAATGAAATGAGCCCCAAATTTCGAGGTAATTCCATTAAAGTTTCGGTAAGGGGGCTTATAGCCTTCAAGTTCACCCGCTTGATCTTGATAAGCATTTTCGAGATCACTCATCCACGTACATTCAAACACTTGAAACGCTTCAGTGACATTTTTGGGTCGTGGTTCATCGATTAAATGTGCATCTTCAAAATGAAAGGTACATTTAGCCATTTTTTCTTTGGATGTATCGCCAGGAAACCCTAAACGTACGGTTTCTTTAAAGTATTTCTTGTCATCAGGCAAAAAGTTAAGCGAACACTTAGGTCGTTTAAGTAGATTTTGGGCAGTATTCGAACTGTTTCGACATTCAAGAATCATCGCATAGTAATCTTTACCTGCAACATAATAAGGAAAGCATAAAGAATAGGCTCCTAATGTCGTATTTCCTTCGTCATCTAATGTCGCGATCAGGATGGTTGGCATCGGAAAAAAGCTCGATGTCTGATAAAAATTATCGACAATACGCAAGTCTTCAAACTGAGACATGATAATCCTCCAAATATGATGAAATTGATGATGCGTTCATTAGTTTTATTATAGCACCTATCGACGACTCATAACAAATTTTCCCAGTAAAGATAAAAAATAGGAATAAAGTTATGATGAAAGATTATATTTACAGATTTATAGGACATTTTTTATCAACATACTTTTTATAAGAAAAGCATTTCTATCATAAAATGCGACAAAAATATCATAAAATGTCATTAAAGTGAAACATCGATGAAAGCATAGTTTATCCGATGAAAGACAAATGAAAGCAATTCTTATTATAATGTGATTATAAAATATTGATGATCGGGGGCATACCATTTGTACAACATATTATTCATAAGTAGTGATGTTACACCTTTTTTAGAACTTCAACAAGAACTCAAAAAGGACTTCTTATCCGTCTATGAATATTCTCATGATGCTTTTGAAGAGTATAAAATGATTCTGCAAGACATCGACTTCGTCATTATGCGTGTTGAACATTCTTTTGATGACACTGTACAAACAATGAAAATGATCAAAACATTTGCCAAAGCACCACTCTATTTACTGACTGATCATCTTTCAGAAGATGAGATCACCCATTATATGGAACAAGGGGCTGAAGGCAATATCGAGCTTCCTTATAATGCCAAAATGGTCGCAGCACGGATTAAAGCTGTCCTACGTTTTTTACATTCGGTCGAACGACCGCATACGAATATTCAAAGACTTGGACGGATTCAGCTTCACCTAGATAATCGCGAAATGATTGTCGATGGACAGGTGATCCCACTCACAGAAGTCGAATTTAGAATCGTGAAATTGCTGGTAGATAATCGAGATCTTGCCGTCTCTAAAGACAGAATTATTCAAACCGTTTGGGATCATAATGATTCAGCAACCGATAATGCTTTAGGGATTCATATTACCCGTTTACGTAAGAAGCTGAAATGCTCTGATGGGCATGAACTTATTGAAACCGTTTGGGGATTAGGCTACCGAATCAATCTCAAACACTGTGAATCTTAAGGTGAACGTTTTCATAAAACATCTATTTATAGGTGGTCTTGTTGTTTGTTCGATTTTATGATATAGTTATAGTTGTCACATCGCATAAGGTGTGACAACTTTCTTAATGTTTGGTTTTTTTAACAATTTGTATGATTTGATTTAGGAAATATGTTTTCTAAAGCGAAAGATAACAAATTCTTTAGAAATGTTGTATACTTAAATTGATAATTTTATGAACACATGAGGTCTTGCATGAAACGTCGTACATTGGGTCGATATGTCAATATGGTTAAGTACATGATCTTTGATGTGATCATGATTTCAGTGACTTATGCCATGGCGATTTTTATGTTTATGGTCTTAGATATACCAGTAGAAGCGGATCAATTATGGGTGGCGATCCCATCCATTATTGTCTTTAAACTACTGGTTTATTATTTTTCTGGCCTCTATAAAATGCTCATTAATCATGTGGGATTTGAAGATGTGATCAAGATTGCAGTCGTCACGATCGCAAGCAACGTTGCGATTGTCATCTTTATTGCTGTGACAGGTTTGATGTTTATGTACAAATCTGCCTATATCTTTATTACCATTACTGAAGTTGTCTTAATTACGATTCCTAGAGTGATCAATCGTTTTATTCAGTATTTAAAAACCAATATCGAATGGAAACAAGCTCTTGGTAGACGAACGATCATTATCGGTGCTGGTTCTGCGGGTGAAATCGTTGTTAAAGAAATTATTCGTAATAAAGACTTGAATAATATTCCTGTCGCCTTCGTCGATGATGATGTCGAAAAGATTGGTAAGAAACTTATGGGGATCAAGATTGTTGGTCCCATCAGTGCGATTAAGTTTTATATTGATACCTATCGTGTCGAAGAAGTTATTATCGCGATAAGTAATTATCCTAAAGATAAACTAAGTGAACTCGCTAATTTGGTTGCAGAAAGAAACTGCCGTATGAAGCGTCTTCTTTCTGTAAGTGAATTTGGCGATGATACGAAACCTACCATCGTTGATGTGAAGATTGAAGATTTACTTAATCGTGATGAAATTGAACTTAATGATGACTCCATTAAAGGATTTATCAAAGACGAAATTGTTTTGGTCACCGGTGGTGGTGGCTCTATTGGTAGTGAATTATGCCGTCAGATCGCAGAACTTGAACCTAAACATTTAGTCATCTTTGATATCTATGAAAATAATGCCTATGAAATTCAACAAGAACTTCTTCGTAAGTTTCATAAATCAGGAAGAAAACTCAATTTGAGTGTCTATATTGGAAGTGTTTATAATAGAGATCGATTGAAATCCATCTTTGAAGTCGTTAAGCCTACGATCGTATTCCATGCAGCAGCCTATAAACATGTTCCTTTAATGGAAGATAGTGCGGTTGAAGCAGTCAGAACCAATGTCATCGGAACCCATAATGCATCAAGCCTTGCCAACGAATTTAACGTCAAGAAATTCGTCTTAGTTTCTAGTGATAAAGCAGTGAGATCTACCAATGTCATGGGTGCGACGAAGCGTTATGCCGAACTCATTATCCAGGAACAACAATCCCATTCCAAAGTCACGAAGTTCTCTGCAGTGAGATTTGGTAACGTCTTAGGATCTAATGGTAGTGTCATTCCCTTGTTTAAGAAACAAATCGAAGATGGTGGTCCAGTGACGGTCACACATCCTGATATCACCAGATATTTCATGACGATACCTGAAGCGGTTGGATTAATCCTCCAATGTGGTGTCTATGCCAATGGTGGTGAAGTCTTTATCCTAGATATGGGTGAACCCGTCAAGATTAAGGACTTAGCAGAAAAGATGATCAGCCTTGCAGGATTTAAGCCCTACGAACAGATCAATATCGAGTTTACCGGTCTTAGACCAGGAGAAAAACTCTATGAAGAGTTATTAGTTGATCATGAACATGGTGATCATTGTAAGACTGAAAACAACAAGATCTTTGTTGAGAAACAAAGAGATGTTGAAGCGAAAGAGCTTGAGTTTGATACCATTATCAATACTCTTGAAAAGTTAAAGAATGATCAAGTGAAAGAGTTTGTAGCATCCATCATTACAACCTATAAACGAAATGGCGACTAGTGGTCGCCATTTTTAATATATTGATGAGGTTGGATTATTATAAAATATTTTATAAGTAATATACTGCTATTTAATACGTATATATTTATTTTATAAGTATTATATTGCTATTTATTTGAAATTAATGTATAATCAAGATGGTGATATAATGAAAATTCAAGGAATAGAAAGAAACGACGTTATTTTAAAAGAAATTGGTAAAAGATTCAAAGCGAGAAGAATTGCTGTATCAATGACTCAAAAAGACTTATCGATTGAATCTGGCGTGTCGATGAGAACAATTGGTGGTTTTGAAAACGGCGAAAATATTTCTCTGGACAATCTAATTTCTTTGTTAAGAGCATTAAGAAATTTATCTGACATCAACTTATTGTTTCCCGAAATCAAAGCCAATCCCTTTGACGTGTTGGAGCTGGGGCATCGTCGAAAACGCGCATCTTCGAAAAAACTTAAAAAAGAATCATCATGGACATGGGAGGATGAATCATGATTGCTGCCGAAGTCAAATTATGGGGTAAACGTATTGGTGCGGTGTCAATCGATAACGATTCCCCTTATGTCTTATTTAAATATGATGACCAGTTCTTAAAAACACGCATTCAACTCTCGCCTTTGATGATGCCTTTATCCGAAGAAATATATCAATTTAAAACACTCCCGTTAAGCACTTTCAAAGGATTACCGGGGCTACTTTCTGATTCCTTACCTGATCGTTATGGCGATCAATTGATTCATGCATGGTTGGAAAGTCAAGGAAGAACGATCGAGTCCTTTAACATCATCGAACGACTGTGCTATGTTGGAAAACGAGGCATGGGTGCGCTAGAGTTTTACCCTATCAGTCACCGTGAACTCAATGTCAACGATGATGTCGACATCAATCGATTAGTTGAATTAGCCAATGAGATCATTCATCGCAAAGAAAATTTTTCTGCAAAAGATAAAGATCAGCTCCAAGACATTATTAAGGTGGGAACATCTGCTGGTGGGGCTCGAGCTAAAGCGATCATTGCCTTAAATGAAAGAACAGGAGAAATAAAGTCAGGTCAAATCGATCTGGGATCTGATTTTTCCTATTGGCTAATCAAACTTGATGGAGTGGATCAGAAAGAAGAAACTTCGTTTACTCGAATCGAGTATGCGTACTATTTGATGGCAAGGGAAGCAAAGATTGAAATGAGTCATTCAAGACTCTTAGAAAAAGATGGCTATTACCATTTCATGACCCAGCGTTTCGATCGAATCCTCAATAATAAAGGCAAATGGGAAAAACTCCATATGCAAACGCTTGGCGCGATTGCTCACATCGATTATAATGATCCAGGAATGATGAGTTATGAGCGTGTGACTCATATCATGTATCAAATGGGCATCAAACTGAGTGAAAACAAACAGTTCTATCGGAGAATGGTCTTCAATGTCATGGCAAGAAATCAAGATGATCATGTCAAAAATATCTCATTTTTAATGAACAAGGACGGTGAGTGGACACTTGCCCCAGCCTATGATTTGACATATGCTTATAATCCATCAGGAAGATGGACATCGATGCATCAAATGACCATTAATACAAAACGAACTGATTTCACTTTGGATGATCTTATGCAAGCAGCAAACAATATGAAATTGAAAGTTGAAGAAGCCAATGAGATCATCCGTGATGTCCAAAACGCACTCTATCGTTGGGATCACTTTGCGAAAATGGCTTTTGTCTCAGAAGAACATGCCCAAAGTATCAAGAGCCAATTTATATTTTATTTATAGCAATATATTGCTTGTTGTATTTCATATATGGATTTATTATGCATTATATTGCTTTATATAGTTAACATAAGATTATGTGATGAATGCCTTATTTGAAACTATCAATAAATGCGCGATGAAGGATGCTAATCCTCATCGTGTTTTTTTTATAATGATCAAGCGATCACAAGCGATGAAACAAATCTTGTCAATGATGGTTTAAAGTAAATGATGGTTAAGTATTCTAAGATAATATAGAGAGCACACATGGAGGAGATAAGATGATGCACGATGATTTTAATCATGCAATGGACATATATCTTGCTGAAAAAGATATGACAAAAAGTACCTGCGATCTTTATTCAATCATCCTTAAACAATATAAAGCCTATCTAGCCATCCATAAAATCGAAAAACCCACGACGAATGATGTCAAAAACTATATCGATGATAAAATCGACAAAGGATATTCAAAGAAGTGGATCTATCTTCAAGTGAATGTCATCAAAGGATTTTATCAATATCTCTCCACGCATTATAAACGACTGGGTTTACCTGAATTCTACGCAACAGATATCAG
>CALMNM010000063.1 GCA_937868795.1 uncultured Acholeplasma sp. | reverse complement strand
ATACCCATTTTTTCATATGACTCTCCTCGTATACGAAGTATTTACCTTTATTATAGCGGAAATTTAAAGATATTTTTTAATAATTTTAACATCAAACTAAAAATGTTGTAGATCCATGAATACGCAAGAAATTCTAATTTAAGAGACTTACTTATACTAACGTCCGAACTGAATGTGTTAAATAATAAAAAAAGCACTCTTATCATCGTTGAGTCGAGTGCTTAAAAGGTAGATGTTGTGAAGATAATAAATACCTTAAATGATCATTTTTTTGACTGGTTTCGCTTCAATATATCCACGCTCACCACGGGGTTCAAGTTGGAATACCGGGGCTGCATCAAGATCAATGGTATACCCATAAAGTGAGGGATCGAATGATGCTATGGCTTGATTAAACTCACTAATGGCTTCCATGAAAAAACAATCTTCATATTTAGGACCTTGAAATATCATATAGAGTTGTGGCTCTAAAGTGATGATCTCAAAGCCATCGGGAATCGGTTTATCATAGGTTAGAGGGACCTCTACGCCTTGAACATAGGTCGATTTTCCCGCTTTGAGTTTATTGGGTAACCATAAACCTACCGGTTCATAGAGTGCTTCTTTAATCGAGGTTAATATTCCCCAAATATCGCATCCAACTTCTTCACAATATGCGAAATAGTGATTCGCTTTTTCTCCACGCTTCAAAATAAGTTTACGTTCAGGTCTTTCTATGACTTGAGTGAAAATAGGTATAGCTTTCGTTTCCAAATCTTCGGTTCTCCTTTGTTTGAATGTATCGTAGTCTGAGACAATGTAAGGTAAAAATAACTTAATGGCAGGTGCTTCCATTTTATATCGATATGGACTGATGCCAAACTGTCTAGAAAAGGCTCGAGTAAACCCTTCATGTGAATCGAATAAGAACTCTAGGGCAACATCCATCACTTTTATGGGTTGATCTCTTAACATCAGTGCAGCTAATGTTAATCGTCTTTCCTTGATGTATTGCATAGGGGATTTATTCAAATGTTTTTTGAAGAGTTTATCCACATGCCAAGGAGAATAATGACTTTCATGAGCAAGATTAAGTAATGTAATTCTCTCTTGAAGATGGGCTTCGATATATTGCTGCAGTTTTGCAATTTCTTTTATTGATTCATTCATCATCTCACCACGTTTCTAGTATACGTGTTTCTTGGGTTGAATACTTGACCGAATTTGTTCACTTCTATTATAATCATAAATTTATGATCTCCATCCAATATGAATATGAAGCAAAAAATAAAAACGCTCCCCAATACATAGAGGAGCGAATGATAGATGAAGATAAATAAATCAATTATGTGACATCAATTTGACGAAGTTCATCATAATCTGATAAATCGATAGATGTATTAATTGTGCCTTTTAAATGTTCATCAAAAAACATATTCATGATATCTTTTTGCATCTGAACCAGATAATCTTTTTCCAATTGTCCAGTATAACCAATCATTCCCGTGAGTGGAGAAAACATATAAGCCATTGAAAAATCCGAATGCGTCGTTCCATCAATCTGGTACAATCTTGCTTGTGCACTATTTTCAATTAA
>CALMNM010000062.1 GCA_937868795.1 uncultured Acholeplasma sp. | reverse complement strand
TAAAAGGATTCATATTCATTTGTCCTGTGCATTCATGTATTGATGGGTAAGTCCTAGTAGCGACACATCATCACCAATTTTGCCGACAAATACAAGTGCTTTTGGTTTGCCCTCATACACACCTTCTGGAATGCAGATCGATGGATTGCCATAAATGGGGGCAAAGCCTAACCAAAAGGGAGTAACCAATGCTGTTAAATGGTGTTCTCTCATGATCATTTCGAAGCGTGATGCTTTATTTAATAGTTCTTCTCGTGCATTCAAATAGACTGGATCGTTTAAATCACCACTCGTCTGGTTGCTTGCTGTGAGTATACTTTGACCATAACGTAAGCATCGTTCTTTATGATCTTCATTAAACTGGATGATGTCAGTTAAGGATGTCATTTTGGTTGCCCCTGTGACATCTTTAAGAAACTGATTCATCGCATATTTGAATTCGATTAACAATGTCGGATCATTTTCTAAATTGGGAATCTCAACATCCACGTGTTCAACAAAGATATTATGTTGATTTAACATCATTTCCGCTTTTTCTAATAGGCTCTTCTCTGTATCATCATAGGTATGATTTGTTGGATAAACAATTCCAACACGATAGGATGTTGGTGATTGAATTTCCTTAAGAAACGATCCCTTGATGTGAAACGCCTCTTTTTTTAGAGGGTCAACAATGGCATCCATCAACAGCGCACAATCTTCAACCGTATGTGCCATAGGACCTGCAGTATCTTGTGTCGGTGAAATGGGAATGATGCCTTTTTGTGGAACTAAACCGAAGGTTGGTTTCATGGACACGATTTGACATTGATAAGCTGGAGCCATGAGTGATCCATTGGTTTCTGAACCAATCGATGCTGGGACGATATCGAGTTTGACAGCAACTGCACTTCCTGTGGAGGATCCATAAGGATCAATTGTTTCATCAAAAGGATGTTTAACCTGACCATACATTGAACCATACCCTGAAGGCATGTTGTCATAACTCATAAAATATGCAAACTCTGATAAATTAGCTTTGCCTAAGATAATGGCACCCTGTTGAATTAATTGTTCTACTATTTTCGCATGATAAGGTGGATAAAAATCATGGAGTGAAAAAGCATTCGCTGTAGTTGGTGTTCCATCTTGATAAAAGATGTTATCTTTAATCACAATAGGAATTCCATGAAGTGGACCTCTAATTAGTCCTTTTTGTCTTTCCTCATCAAGCAGGATCGCCATCTCTTTCGCTTTTGGACTGATCAATGCGATGGCATTTTTATCAAGCCATCGTTCATGATCTTTGATTGCTTCATCGATGAGTTTTGAACTCGTGGTTAAGTTGTGCTCTAAGGCATATTTCATTTGAACGATCGTTTTCATAGTTCACCTCAATCAATCATACTCACACTTTTTATTGTAACACTCAATCCCTTTTTCGATTACACGAAATCAAAAAAGGCATAAGCCTTTATTGATATGGCGTTTTAAGTGATATGCTTTTGTTTTGCAATTCCATCATAGGCACGTTTAAAATCTTCGATCGCTTTTTCAAGCCAACGCTCATCTTTAGGTCTAAACTGAGCGAGCATGAGATCTTTTGCATAGATTTTAAAGCGGCGCGTCATCGGTTTATGATAACTCGCATTTTCAAACATTAGCGCTTTGAGACTTTGGATTTGTTGCCATAACCCTTCTTTTTTGGTACCAAACTCAAAACATGTAGCAAATAGGTCTTTATTTTCTGGTTTTTTTTCATAGATATATTCGATCATATCGCCATCGATTTGATAAAAATCGTCTTGATCAAGCGTTGTGATACGAGGATAGTTAAAGGAAGATTGACATAGTTCAAGCGTCATTTCTTCTTTGGTTGAATTCACCATACTCATTTCATCTTTGGGTCCATATCCTGTATGCAGATCGATCCAAATCAATGGTTTTGGATCAGTGTTAAGATTCTTAATTTCATCAATCATATATTCTGTACTTTTTTGATATTGATTTCCTTGATAATAAATGCCTTCTTCTAATTCATGTTGTCCAAGTAAAGTGGCTCTTTTAAATGAGCTAACCCCGGTGGTTAAAAGTGTTACGATCACATTCATCAAAAATCGCATGTTCGAAAAAAAGGGAATATAATATGACTTTGTCTTAAAAAAACGCAAGGCCTTTCGATAATCATCATTCGATGATGTGAAGTGATTGGTGGAAAAGTTACGGTTAAGATCGACATTCTCTTCATTGACACGGCGATAATACGCCATACCAAAAGGATTGATCGGATGATAGATGATGACCTCAGTCTCTTTAAGCTGATTCAGCTTTTCACTGATGAACGTTTCAAGCATGATATGTCCCACGTAACCTTCAATTCCGTGAAGACCTGAAGTTAAGACGAGTGTTGTTTTCTTACTCATCTTGGCAGGAATAATGAATTTGACAATGTTGAGATTGGTTATGATGGGAACAGGTTCAATGCGATAAATCACATTGTTTTGATCGAGTAAATCGATAAGCTTTTGTTGACTCTCTTCTAGAGTTATTGGGTATGTTTTCATCAGTAACCGACCCCAAGACCTATCAGTAACAAACCAATTGAAATCAAAACTACCAAGACTTGCAAAAGAACGGTCCATTTAAACCATTTTGTATAACTCATTTCTGCTAGCCCTAATGAAACTAAAAGCACAGCATTCGTAGGATAAAACATATTGGAAAAACCATCGCCTAACTGAAAGGCAAGGACACCGAGTTGTCGTGAAATTTCGGATAAATCTAAAAGTGGATTAAGAATCGGCATAATGAGAAAGGCTTTCGCACTTCCGCTACCAATAAAGAAATTCGCGATGAGAACAAAACTATAAGCACCGATTATAATGGTTCCATCTTGCGATCCTTCAAGCGATGTTGATAAACGGTACAATATGGTATCTAATACGTTGCTTGCGACAATAATCTGTTTGACACCTGTCGCTAACAAAATCAATGCAATACCAGGTGCCATGCCAAATGAACCACTAATATACATCTTTAAACCATCTTTTTTCGTTTTGAAAGACACCAAAGCAACGCCGATGCCAGCAATCAAGAAGTACAAGGTAATCAAAATCAAATTATACGATTGCAATAGGGGGACAAAAGGACTTAAGAGAATACTGACCATCATCATGACAAGCCATAAAATTGTCCATTTTAGCGCGAAAGGATGTGGGGCTTGATATGAAAAATCTATCGCTTCGACCACGTCGTCTGTCGCAATCCTTTTTGCATGTCTGACCAGGAATAATAGTAAAATGCCGTAGATCAATAAGAAGATGATCATTCGATAGAAAAAACCACTAAATAGAGGTAAATTAGAAAGCTGTTGTGCGACACCAATCGTAAACGGATTTGTAATCGCTGCACTAAATCCAAAACCAGCAGCTAAGATGCTCATGCCTAAGCCTGTTTTTGTATCCCACCCCAGTTTTTTCGCTAAAATAATCATAATAGGTACAAGAGGGACGATTTCCTCAAATACGCCAATAAAAGCACCTACCGACATAAAAACGAGTGTAATCAAGGCTAAAAGCAAATAGCGCTTATTGTAATAACGAAGGATGATTTTATAAATGAAGTGTTCGATGATATTCGCTTCTTTTAGAACTTTGATACTCCCACCGATGATCAAAAGAAAGAGAATGATTGCGATGACTAACGTATTCCCTGAAGCAACCAATACCTCAAAAGGTGCAGTAAATATCCGATAAATGGGTAATGGATTTAAGTTGGTATACTGAAATGTCCCCGGGATAATGGTCTCTACCCCGTTGATAAGTTCATAATCAAAAGCCCCCGTTGGAATAAATCTAACAGCGATTCCAGTTGA
Organism: uncultured Acholeplasma sp.; assembly: GCA_937868795.1. Taxonomy (GTDB): domain Bacteria; phylum Bacillota_I; class Bacilli_A; order Acholeplasmatales; family Acholeplasmataceae; genus Peloplasma. The sequence goes on along the minus strand of CALMNM010000062.1, from coordinate 10,336 downwards.
AACAAGCAATACTGACAAAATCACAATTGCGCTTAAAAAAGCTTTCTTTTGAATTGATGCAGTCTGTTGCACGTCCATCATCCCTTCTGTTGTCTAAGTCTTGCGACACGTGAATATTTCGGATTATCCTGATAGCGAACTAAGTAATCGGATGCACTTTGAATGTTACAACTATTTTTTACTTTTAGTGGGAGAATATACCCTATCTTCATAGCTACTTCAGTGGCTTTCATTACTAATAGAGGAACATGTAACCCCGCCATCACAACGGCATTGTTCATCGCATTTTGAATGATTAAAGATTCCTGCAAAATGGTATTTTCAATATGCGATAAAAGATTGGTACTCTCGTGGATATTGATTTCATTAAGATCTGCTTGTCGAAAATATGATGCGAGAAAAGCAAAACCTCCATAACGAAGATCATGATTTTCATCTGTGCACCAAGACAAGTATTTAGCATAACTAGAATGATCGATGAGCATGAGATGCACGATGCCTTGATCAACAATATTCGTTTGATTTGCTTTCATTACCCATTGTTTGATCTTTTCATGTGTCATTAGCTTAGGACTACATATCATCGTCGCTAACATCTTTGTTTCATAAAGTGGATAATCATAACAGTCATCTGCTAAGTCTTGATCCATGCCGATATACTTAGCAAATTCACGTAAATCTGTCAATTTGACCCCCATGACTTCTATGGGATTGTTCTTCTGATAAATCGATTTGATTCTTTCATCTTTATGACCTGATAACCAGGCAATAACATCATTAATTTTCATCATGAACCTCACTATGATATTGAACAACTCTAATCGACCTTGCAGGTCATGATCATTCCCATGTATTCGAAAGTTCTTCCTTTAGGACTTGATAACGTTCGTGAATTTTTTTAAAATATATGGTTAATTCGTTCATTGAGGAAACTTTCATGGCTTGCTCAATTAATATAACATCGTGATCATCATAATCGATTCGTCCATAGCGAAGACCAAAATCTGCACGTTCAGGGCGATACTTCAAATTCATCATCACGGCGATGTGACGAGAGATAAATGAAAAGTACGTTGGAAATACATCGATAAAAGACCCTCGAGCGATTCCCTTTTGAATCTCAGTCACAATTAAGAAATCCGTTTGAGTCACCGATTGATAAAGTTTTTTCCCTCGATCAATGATCACTTTTGGGCTAGAAGGTTCAGGATTATACATAGGCTTTTTTTCAAACCAGACATGAGCGATGCCGTGACGATCTTGTTCCATGAGTTTATCTTGATGACTCTCTTTAATGACGGCGATGTCCAAATAGATGAAAGGCATCACCTGATCAATTTGATAAAAACACTGTGAGACCCCATGCCATGCAGGTTCTGGAATTCGATATTTACGTAAAATCGTAAAGTGTTTCTTTAAGAATGACTCCAGGTCAGAAAAAATAACCTCAATTTGATCATCAATAGCAATGATGGATAAATCAAGATCAGAATATTCATCCATACGATCTGTAGCTGCAGAACCACCTTCCCAAGCTGCGATGATACTTGGATGGGCATAAACCCATGGTTTGAGAATATTGACAATATCAGAGCGACTATACATATGATTTCTCCTTTTATTTATCGAGGATAAGTGATGCCTTGAATAGTTCTTTCAAGACATCATCCTCGAGTCTTTGATCAAAATAGATTTGCAGTGTATGCTTTTCCGTGAATGTATACATTGGAAGTCGGGACTGAAAAATAGCATTGGCGGTGCTAAAGATATTTACATGGTCTTTGAAAAATGCCATCATGATGGATGGTCGACGATGAAAATTGATGGATTCATGCTCTTCTAAATAGAAATACGGTTGTTTTGCAAATAAATAGACTTTTACTTTTGGATATACACTTTCAATCAATGCTTTGAATTGATCATAGTAATCTCTTTGCAGATTACTCAATCCATCCAAATATGTTTCAATTTGAGTTATTGGCATTTACCTCATCCTTTCTCATTGACGTATATCATTCGTATCCATAGGGATTAATTTATCATTTACTTTCAAGTAATACTACACTCTCAACATGACGTGTTTGTGAAAACATGTCGACAGGTTGAACATGTTTAATCGAGTATTGCTTTAGCAAGATGTCTAAATCTCTGACTTGGGTTTTTGGCTCACAAGAAATATAGGCAATGCGTTTAGGCTTTAGCAATATCACCTTTTCGAGAAATGCTTTAGTTGCACCTTCTCTTGTGGGATCCATCAATAATGCATCGATTTTTTCATTGATCTGGCTCATGGCTTGTTCCACATCACCATGGATGAGTGTCACATTGTTGATCTGATTGAGTCGTTTATTGAACATCGCATCTTCATGTGACTTGGCATTCATTTCAATCGCGATGACATGTTTCGCTTTTTTTGCAGCGAGCAAAGAAAGTGTTCCTATGCCAGAATACGTGTCAACGACATTTTGTTGTGGTTTAATGTCAAGTAAGTCAATTGCGAGACGGTATAATTTCATCATCTGAACTGGATTGACTTGATAAAAGGAGCGTGCAGATAAACGAAATGATAAATCATCGATTTTGTCGTAGATGTAGCCCGATCCATAAAGTATCTTTTCTTCCTCAAGCAATACCAAATGAGTTTTTTTACGATGAATGTTTTGAACAACGGTCTTAATGGATGGATGTCGTTTCATCAATTCTTGGATGATCGGTTTACTGTTAGGGAAAAGCGTTCCATTGGTCACGAAAACAAGTAAAATTGACCCATCAGAGTAACTTTTACGCATCAATATATGTTTGATTATCCCTTGGCCTGAATCGATGTCATACGCGGTAATTTTATACTGATTTAAGAGATCTTCAATCGAGACAGCAATCATATTTGTCTCTTTATCATGAATAAGGCAACCCAAAAATGGAATCACTTCTTTCGTCCCTTCACGATACAATCCTAATCTCAATTTATTCTTTTTTGTCGTTGCAGATAACACGACTTTATGTCGATAATGATAGGGCTGCGGATTTTGCACCATCGGTTCAATCTTTTGTTTATACTGAATGGATTTAAATAGATTTTCAATGTGTGTTTCTTTTAACCGAGTCTGCTCCATGTAATCTACATGTAAAAAATCACAACCACCGCAAGCATCAAAAATCGGACATTTGACCCGGATTCGGTGCGGAGATTTTTCGATTAAGTTTTGTTCAGTCACTGCAGACTTTATGTCTTGTACATCGACTATTTCACCAGGAAGTAAATATTTTAGATAGGATTTAGGTTCAGTAATCGGTGTAACTAAGTCCACTAATTTCGTACATGTGATTTTCATAATGCACCTCTATGTCCTTCATTGTAGCACAAAAAAGGGCATTTTTGCCCTTGTTTCATGTGATTATTTACTTGATTGAAGCAATTTTTCTCTTTCGATCTTATAGAGTTCTTCCACGGCAAAATGTAATTTGGTCACGACATTTTTTTTCGTGAGTGGATAGATGTAATAGGTATCATCTAAGGTCGATAAATCGATACAGTCTTCACCTTTCCCTAAATAATCGAGTTCAATATGTAGCCCGTACATCGATAAAGGTTCTTTTACAAGCTTCAGTGGTTTTCCAAACTCCATTCCCTCTAGAACAAATCCATTGGTATCATGGAAAAGTTGTCCTTCACCCAAATTGATATATCCTTTGGCATTGGGGAGTGATTCGATACGGACCCGATCTTCAAAAACATAGGTCTTCTCAAGGATTTGCTTTTTGACTTGTTCTCGTTCAAACTCATACCAATCTGGAATATGTTCATATTCTGTGATGCCATTTTGGGCATGCAGTCTACCGTAAACATCCATTTCATAAGTCTTCATACAATGATTGCACCACAACAGATGTTGATCTGAATCCATCTCATGTTCCGTTAAACAATGAGGGCATTGATAGAGGACACGATGTAATCCTTTGGCACGATTAACATAATCGATTTTGATCTTATTATCAAATTGCCATTGATATTCATCGTATTTAAATGCATCGTTAATGCGTCGATTAACTTCGTCTAGTGGGATATCTTTAATCTCTTCTTGCGTGATGATTTGTGTCATATCAGCAGCAAGATTGACTTTTCTTTCCGTTAAATTCCACACGGGTTGGGATAGGTAATCACCATGCATGTTTAAGACAACAACAGGATACTTCATTAATTTAACGATCTTTCCTAACGACTCAGGTAGGATTGCTGTTGTTCCCACAAGTGAGTAACGCGCTTCAGGATAAATCGCGACAATTTGTTTTAGGTGATCTAAGCTATACTTGATCTGTTTGACCAATTTGGTATCACTGGTAAACTTACGTTTGCATATACCACCGACATTGCGCAAAAGCCATTCCCGTTTGATAAACCCATCAATGGCGACAATGTAGTTTGCACGATGGGGGAAAATGGCAGCAGTCGTGACTTTAAAATCAATGAATGCATGATGGGTACATAACAAAAGATAAGGTGGTTTCAACCCTTGCATATTCACCTTATTCACTTTTAAATGACGCTTCCATACCGCTGGAAAACTGAGTAAGTATGCCAGAGGGGTGAGGAAGAAAAGTTCTTTTTTGGGTTTTTTATCAAAATCAAAGCGTTTTATCGGTTCCATAGTTTCCTCAAGGATCATGATTTACTGTCATTATAGCATATGACATCATCGATATTAAGGCATTAAAACCATTTTATGCTTTCTTTTGAAAACCTGTTCGCATTTGTGAACCCCAGGATCCTTTTTCTCTTAAGGCAGAGAATGTTGAGACCACACGATGTAATGAGGTTAATTGACGGTACCCTAAATTTTCAATAATCGCAACCCACATGAGCAAAAATGTCTCTTTGATCGAGTAAAACGGGGTCACTCTTTCGGTAATATAGAGTGAAAATAACGAAATGATCATCCCAAACAAGATGGTGGCAACAAACAACACAATCACCAGAGGACCATTTAAAATGCCCATAATCAATCCGATGATCAACGCGATATAACCGATCATTTCAATAAAAGGTCCAATCATTTCAAAGATAAAAAAGTAAGGGAAAGCAATCATGCCTACCTGCTTGAATTTGGGATTAAAGAGCAAGCGACGATGATAGGATAAAATATCCAAAAGACCGCGCTGCCAACGATTACGCTGTTTAAGTAAACTCTTCATATCCGAGGGGAGTTCAGTATAACAATTAGCATGATGAACATATTTAACACGATAAGGAAACTTATCACGCAGTGCCTGAAAGGTCAACCGGACCACAAGCTCCATGTCTTCACCAACGGTATCTTTTTTTAAGTCTCCACTAATGGTTAAGTATCCACCTGTACGAATGAGCATCCGTCGTTGGAAAAGGCCAAAAGCACCAGAAATAATCATTAAGGATCGTAGTTTTGACCAACCGATACGACCTGTAGTGAACGCACGTAAGTATTCAATCGTTTGGAATCTTACCAATGGCTTTTTACCCAAACCGGTTTTTTCAATATTGCCTTGTTCGACGACACACCCATTGACAGGAACAATGTTTCCACCTAACGCGATGTGATCGGTCGTATCATCCAAAGTCACACTCACAAGTCTTAGTAAGGCATCTTCATCTAAAATAGAGTCGGCATCAATCCCGCATACATAATCATATTTTGCGACATTGATTCCCAAATTTAAGGCATCTGCTTTCCCACCATTGACTTTGTCAATCACGACGAGATTAGGAATCTTTTGATTTATGTATACGCCACGAAGGGGACGTGTGTTAATCGGTCGTTTAAAGAAAGGATGCTTCCGTTCAAGCTCAAAATGATCAATGAGCACCTGAAGGGTTTTATCTTTCGATCCATCATTAACGACAATGATCTCATACCCTGGATATTTGATGTTGAGAAGAGACGTCACACTTTCAATAATGGACTTTTCTTCGTTATACGCAGGTGCAATAATCGAGATCGTCGGTAATAACCGATGTTCAAACAGTAAAGTCTCACGCTTGATATGCCATAGATCACGTTGTTCTTTCGCACCAAATAAGGAAAGTGTTAATAAGAGTAAGTAAACACCGTTAACAAACATAAAATAGGCAACTAAATACGTGTTGATATTAATGATCATGTATTCAAAGACTTTGATATCCCCAAAGAAAATAAGTCTAAAGCGAATGATAAAATAAAGTAGTGGCAAGATGAGAATCGCAAATGAAATCCACAGCGATATCCAAATCACTTTATCTTTTTCAAAGGGTGTTTGTTCACGAGGAATGATGGGTTGTGGTTTACTCATTAATCCCATCTGTTTTAACAAGTCTACAGAGAGATAAATTTGAATTTGTTCCATCAAATAGAGATCTTTTGCCACATGTTTTTTAATGATGGGAAGACAAATACGGGTTAATTCTGGATCCCTGTTAGTATTTAAGAAATCAATAAAATCCTCTACGATATGAAGAGAAAGGATAATATCTAGAATCGATGTCACATAGGGATGTTCTTTATCTTTTAGTTTTAACAAAATATAGTCGATACGATGCGCCATAACACGTGCGATCGCAACCTTTTCAACATCTCTTGTTGAAAGCGGAAACTGATTAAGAAGATAGAGCAAAAGTTGCTTGGAGTCAAAGACAATTCGTGAAAGCGCATTGATCACATAATCATCGGTTTTTTCATCACCAAGCATCGATAAAAGCTTGGAAACCATGATTTCTGATCCTAACCCAACGGTCGCTTCAATCGCCATTTGTCTAACCCAGGCTTCTTCATGTTTAAAGAATAATGGCTTCATCAATTCCTGGGGATTGGTCTTTGTCAAGGCAGAAATTGCGGTTTTTTGCATATCTGCTGGAAGTAATGCTTCTCTAAAGATACGTAAACAATAATCTTTGAACTGTGGTTCTAAATGGGTTTGCGCAAGTTCAAGAACAACCGCAGCGATTTCTCGACGCGAATCCAAGAAATAATACTTGAAGAATGGGGAAACTTTTTGATAGTGATTGACGATGAGGGCTCTCACCCATCGTTGATAGTTTTTCGGGGAACCGATCAAGGATTCCATCACGATATCACAGACCTCTTGGTCACAAAACTCAATCAAAGCCGTGATGATGTGAAAACGAACGGTTGGATTCTTCTCTTTTGCTAAACGATTTTTTAATGCTTTGATGCTCTTTTCATTATGTAAATGGGATAAATAGAAGATCGCTAACCGACGTTTAACAGTTGATAAGGACTTAAGACGATGAAATTGTTTTTTCACAAAGTGGGTTTGCATCAAATCATAAATTACAAGTTCTCTAATCTCATCTTCAATCTGCACTTGTGTTTCAATATCGATGTAAGCGTCAAAAAAGAAGCGTTGATTAAAGCTTCTTTTCACATCTTCATGATCAAAATAGCGCTTGAATAAATAGTCACGCGCTTCACCTTGTTGACGTTGATGAATAAGATGAATAACTTTTGTCACGATAATTGCAATCAGCAAAATGGCAATAATCGCCAAAGCACCATAAAGGATCCATAGAGCATTATTGACGGTCATACATTTTGCTCCGCTCTTTTAAACGTTTGATATGACCTATCAATTCTTCTGGGATGACGGGTTTTTCCAAGATTAAGTCAACATCGAGTGTATTGGCACGATTAATGTTTTCGAGTGTTTTATTGTGAGAAACCATGATGAAAGGAAGCTGATGATAGATCTTTGATTCATTGAGCATCGTTTTTAGCTGGAATCCATCCATTTTTGATAAATTGATCTCTGAAATCACGATATCAATTTTTTGTTTTTGTATCGTTTGGAATGCTTCAACGACACTATCTGCTAAAATCACTTCATAATTTAGCCGTTTGAAGAGACGATAAAGCATATTGCGGCTCATTAAATCTTGGTCAACGAGCAAAATATGACCTTCTTTGGTTTCAGAAAGTTTGTAGGTATCATCAATCAATTCGTTAGTTCCTCGTTGATGGGCGAGTGCCATTCTCTTTTCAAGAAGCTCGAAGATCAGTTTGACTTTATCGTTTACTGGTAGATCAGAGTTTATCTCTTCACAGGTGACCACAGCCATGGAAGCACTCACTTTTTCGATAAAATGAGGCGATTCACTGATTAGACTACGATAGTTTTCTGCCTCTTTCACAATGACATCTTTGGTCACATCTTCCATGACTGCTAGAATACCTGGACCTTGTTGTTTGAACAAAGACACAAACTCAGATTTTCCATTTTCAATCGTATAGACGAGATTTCTTAACGATTCATTCCCGGTATCTTTTCCATAACGGCGATTTATATCCATCAATTGATCAAGATGAATGAGGATAATGCCGCGTGTTTTTCCTTTAGCGGAAACATGTTCAAAATGGGAATACATCATTTCTTTCAATACATTTTGAAAGTAAAGTCCAGTAATCGAATCACGCAACATGTGGTCTTTTGCACGTTCAATTTCATCTTTAAGTGACTCAATGGTTGTTTCAAGTTCCTTTTGCTTTTCGGTGAGTTGATGCACTTCAAGATGATACTTCACGAGTTCTGTCCGATAAATCGCAGGTAATTCAAGTTGGAATCGAGACATGATAAAACGCAGAGAGGGTTCAAGTAATATCAACCAAGTGATCCCTTTTTTCGCGTAGACATACTCGAAAAAATAATGCCAAAGTTTATAATCGACAAGTGTTGTTTTCTTGAGTGTAATTGTGGATTGATCAAGATGAAAAGGTGAACCAGCAAACGTATTGATAATATCGATACGTGAGTAATTTTTCGCAAGGATTGCGATAAATTCGTTCATGATTTCAATGAAGTTAATTTCTTCAACTCTTTTCTCATCTTTTTGGTGGTGAAGATGGTGATTGAAGAACTCTGTTTTTGTCACATAATCTAAGACATCCAATGAAATCGAAGGATCGATGAGATAACCAAATGATGGATAAATCATGGATAAAGACATCTTCTCTAAGTCTCTTAAAACGAGTCGAATATATTCACTTGAAGGCAGATAGGCTTTCTCAAACTGAAAGATCATTTTTTCGATATAATCGAGAGAGGGTACTGCTTGTGCCTTGTAATAACTCGAGAAAAGGTATGCAGAAAATAGCGTCTTAGACACATGATCATACGTGATAAAGCCTTCTGGATAGGGTAAAAATCGTGTTTTGATAAATTGAATTTGCGAACGGAAAGAAAATGACGTATGATCGATTTGATCAAAACTAATCCATTGCACTGGAATATTCAAATTGATGATCTGCCGTATGATAAACTCATGAGAAATGATCGTTCCCTTGAATCCTTGTGCAATGATCTTATTAAGAACATCTAGTGTTGTCATATCCGAATGCTGAATCGTGATAAATGTTAAATCAGCATATGATTGCACTGCATTGAACTGCGATGAAAATTCATCAAAAACTTGAAGTGTTGGTACATCAATAAGCATCGTATAGGTGCTATTTTTAATTAAGTAGGCATATGATGCGTGCATACGATCAACAATAAAAGGCCCCAAAGGAAGGACCTTATGATGTAGTCGAATTTGTTCATTCATAAAACCACCTCACAATTCTTAAAAAATTAATACGAAGTGATTATACTATATATATGACAAAATATGGATATTTCATGCTTTTAATTAAGTATTTTGTAAGTAATTACTTCAATTTCATTCGTTTTGCGACTTCATCGATGATAAAAACGGCTCTATCAAGCATTTCTTTTGTGTGAAGTGCAGAAACCATACAACGGATTCTTCCCTTACCTTTTGGCACCGTGGGGAAGACAATACCCGAGACATAAACACCCTCATTCAAGAGCGCTTTAGAAAAAGCCACCGTCAGAGCTTCATCACCAATCATAATCGGTGTGATCGGTGTTTCGGAATGACCGATATCAAAACCACGCTGAAGAAGTTCTTTTTTGAAATACTTCGCGTTATCCCAAAGTCTTTCAGTATATTCATTGGACTCTTCTAACATATGGAATGCTTCGATAATCGCTGCAGCTGCTGAAGGCATCATCGCTGTTGAAAATAATAGTGGGCGACCTCGATGTAAAAGCCAATCTCTCGTCACTTTCGTTCCACACACATACCCACCGACAACACCGATGGCTTTAGAGAGTGTTCCAATAATAAAGTCTACTTGTCCATGAAGACCAAAGTGGTCTACCGTTCCTCTTCCTGAGCGCCCTAATACACCTGATCCATGAGCATCGTCAACATAAGTCATGGCCCGGTATTGTTTAGCAAGCTTCACGATTTCAGGCAGTTTCGCGATATCCCCATCCATTGAAAAAACGCCATCTGTGATGATCAATACTT
>CALMNM010000061.1 GCA_937868795.1 uncultured Acholeplasma sp. | reverse complement strand
CGGATTTGTGTGAACTTCATCTAAAGAGGGAATATCAGGACCTTGTATGTCCTTATATATACCTTCTCTATAATAATGTTGAAATGCTTTTTTGATGAGTCGATCTTCACCAGAATGGAATGACAAGATTGCCACTTTTCCATTCGGCTTTAGAAATAAAGGTATTTTCTCTAAAAATTCATACAGAGCTTCATATTCATGATTAACATCTATTCTTAGTGCTTGGAACGTTCGCTGTGATGATTTCTTAATGGCTTGTTCTTGTGTGGATTTAGGTAGTCCCTTTAATGCTTTTTCAATCGTGTGTTGTAACGCTTTAGTGGTTTCCAAAAAATCTCCTCTTAATCGAGCGTTGATGATTTCTTTCGCGATTTCATTGGCATACGGTTCATCTGCATTTTCGATAAGCATCCCTTTAATTTCTTCAAAAGTCATATTTCTTAGTCGTAAGGTTGCACTTATGCCTATATTCGGATTCATTCTTAAATCAAGCGGACCATTTGATTTGAATGTGAATCCACGAGAAGGATCATCAATTTGCATTGAAGATACTCCTAAATCAGCGAGAATGAAATCATACCCTTTGACATCAATTAAGTCTAGGTCTTTGAAATTGAGTTGGTGAAGTGTGAAATCCTGATCTGCATAACCACTATTTATGAGTCTTTGATATGTCTTTGGTAATTCGATAGGATCCGTGTCAATCCCGTGCATGTGCCCGGTATGATTAAGTTTTTCTAGCATAGCTTTAAAATGACCACCATATCCTAAAGTAGCATCGAGTCCAATTTGATGTGGCTTTATATCCAAAAAAGCCAATATTTCATCCACCATAATTGAACGATGCATACCCGCGGGTGTGTTACCTTTTTCAATCACATGTTCAATTATCTCTTGGTACTTTTCTGGTTGCTTTTCTTTATATTTCTCTTCAAATGTTTTCGGGTATTTACCAGAATATCTTTTTCTTCTTAAGGGTTTATTGGTTTCCATAGATTCATTCTCCATCTCTCATATTACCAAAATAACTATCTATATACAAACGCTTGTCCTATTTTATATATTTATCTATTAATTACATGAAATAATGACTCATGTACTCAATGAAAATTGACCCTTGTATGATAGTTCATTTCATGCTATGCTAAAAACAAGAGAATCCATACCCATATTAACGATAGGAGAATTTAATATGATCAAAGTCGATCAACAAAAAGAATCTTATTTAGATTTATTTCAGCATTATCCTGTATTTTCATTATTTATTGAATACGCCACACTTCATACGGATTATGTGCTCTACGTGAATCGATTGGACCATCCAGATTTAATCATGATGCATGTACCCCCCGCCTATCTATTTGCTGGGAAACCAGATGAAAAAGAAGGTGAAGCAATTCAAAAAATCATGGGCAAAGGTGCCTGGATTGTATCCCCCAACCATGAATTTGATCTTTGGCTAGAGAAGATCTATGGATCGCGTATGCAAAGTCATCCACGAGTCCTTTTTGATGAGGGAGCACTTGATGTGAATCAGTTAAAAGGTAAACTCAAACCACTTCCACAAGAATTATCCATTGTTCCCATAGAAGAAAAGCATCTTATAAAAGGCATGATTAAGGAAGAAATCATCGATCGTTTTTTTGAAAACACCTCATTTATGACACATGGCTTTGGCTTTGCATTAGTCAATGAAGAAGGTATCGTCCATGGCTTTGCACTGACGAATTATCCTATGGGTTCATCCAATGAAATCGAAGTTTCTTATCGCGTTGGTTACGAATCTTTTCAAAAGTATCGCTTGCAAGGGATTGGAACAACGTTAGTATCGACATTTTTAATTGAAGCCATTCGTCGTGGCTACAAACCTATTTGGGATGCAGCCAACGATATTTCTAAACATATTGCAAAAAAACTAGGATACATTGAAAAGTATCACTGGATGATGCATCATATCATTGAA
>CALMNM010000060.1 GCA_937868795.1 uncultured Acholeplasma sp. | reverse complement strand
TCATGGGAATTTCTGGCGCCACCAATATCCACGATAAAGCGTCATTTCTTGATCAAATCAATACGATGTATCACGTCACTTCTGAATTGATTACGGATGCTGAACTTGCACTTTATTCGATTGACCATCGGAAAAATCAACCGGTGATTATGGTGATCAGTGGTACCGGAAGCGCACTTATGATTGATGATGGAGTCACTCAAAAGATTGTTGGAGGTTATGGCTATCTCTTAGGGGATGAAGGGTCTGCGTATCATCTGGTGATCGCAGCACTTAAAGGATTGACCAAGATGTTTGATTTGGGTGCTAAACCCACACGATTCCAACAGAAGTTTATGGCTGCAATGGATATTACATCCCGGAAAGAACTCGTTCAAAAGGTCTATCAAAAAACAAAGACAGAACTCTCTGTGTACGCAAAAGTCATTTCTGAACTCGCTTTAAAACATAAAGAAGCCTATTATTTACTCGTCAAAGAGGGTTATGGAATTGGTGAACAAGTGTTAAGAGCAACCTCTCAAATGAGCAAAGGTGAAACCATTAAAATTGCGCTTCGTGGTGGATTTATTCAAAATGCACCCTTTGTCAAAGAAGCGCTTGAACAATATCTAAAAAAGCATCTCAGCAATTTTGAGATGGAAGAACGCCCCGTTGAATCTGTGGTCGGTGCTTATCACCATGGACTCGGGACGATAAACGAGGTGAAATCATGGTAGATATCAGTAAAATCAGCACAGAAAAGCGAAACGAAAACACAAAGAATATCGACATCGCAAGCACCCAAGATATACTTAAAATGATCAATGATGAGGACAAAAAAGTTCCACTTGCCGTAGAAAAAGCGATTGATCAAATCGCACTTGTCGTTGATCATGTCACCGAAGCATTTGTTCAGGGTGGAAGGCTTATTTATATTGGTGCTGGAACAAGTGGAAGACTCGGTGTGCTCGATGCTTCTGAATGCCCACCTACCTTTGGTGTCGGCAATGATATGGTCATCGGACTCATTGCTGGAGGAGATGAAGCTCTGCGCTATGCCATTGAAGGCGTTGAAGACTCGAAGTGGCAAGCTCATCAAGACTTAAAGGCCATTCGTCTTTCAAGCAAAGATATCGTGATTGGGATCGCTGCATCAGGTAGAACCCCTTATGTCATTGGTGCCGTCGAATATGCCAAAGAAGTTGGCGCAAAAACAGCCTGCATCACCACTGCTGAACGTTCAGAACTTGCCAAAGTCGCAGATTATCCTATTGAAGCCATCACAGGTGCTGAACCACTCACAGGATCGACACGCATGAAATCAGGAACGGCCCAAAAACTAATATTAAATATGATTACCACCGCATCCATGGTCAAAATTGGGAAAGTTTATGAGAATTTGATGATCGACGTTCAGATGTCTAACAATAAGTTGGTATCTCGAGCAACCAATATCGTGATGGAAATCACGGGATGCACAGAAGAAGTTGCGGAAACATATCTTGCAAAATATAACTCAGTGAAATACGCGATTTTTGGTATTATGTCCCACATTGAAGAACCAGAAAAGATTAAAGAATTACTCGAACAACATAACGGAAATATCCGTGAATCATTAAAAGCCATCGTTTAGGAGATATCATGAACATCATCGTTTGTCGTGATTACCAAGCTGTCTCAGATCAGGCAGCAGAAAAGGTGATCACACTATTACAAAAAAATCCTTATGCCAAATTAGGGCTTGCGACAGGATCATCACCTATTGGACTCTATGACAGATTAATCAAAGCCTATCAGTCAAAACAAATTACATTTAAAGATGTGATGACGTTCAATCTTGATGAATATGTCGGTATCCCTAGAACGCATGCCCAAAGTTATTACTCATTTATGAATGAGCATCTTTTTAAACATGTCGATATCGATCCATCACATATCCATATTCCCGATAATGATGTCAATCGCATCGATGAGATTGCCAAAGAATATAATCGTTTGCTCAAGAAAAATCCACTGGATCTCCAAGTTTTAGGCATTGGTTCCAATGGTCATATCGGGTTTAACGAACCAGGAACACCACTAGGAAATGAAACCTTTGTCGTTCACTTGGATGAGAGAACACGCAAAGATAATTCACGCTTTTTTGGTTCACTAGAGGAAGTACCTAAGTATGCGATTACGATGGGTATTAAAAATATCATGCGTGCGAAAGAATTGGTCTTGATTGCCTCAGGAAAAGAGAAAGCGGATGTCGTTTATCAGATGATTCATGGAGAGGTCACTGCGGATCTCCCCGCATCCATCCTCCAACTTCATCCCAACTGCACCATCATCCTAGATGAACCTGCAGCATCAAAAATCCAAGAAAAATGAGCATATCATGCTTATTTTTTTGCAATAGACCGGATATAATTGACAAAATGATGAAATCATTATAAGATTATCTCGAGGGATAAATTAGGCACCTTTTAAAGCCACTTTATGGCTTATATACGCCTACTGATCACCAACAAATCTAAAAAGGAAAGAACAAACATTTGTGAAAATCTACAAAGAGAGCAGTAAAAAATCTTATCACGAACTCATGGACGAAAAAGATGACAAAAAAGGCTTTAAGCGTTCAGACTTACCACGCACCAATAAGCGGGAAGTGGCTGTCAAAGATGATGAACCCATGATCTCAATGGCGAAGAGTGAAGCTTACAGTAAGCGTCCCTATGAAGACAGAAAGCCATATGATCCATCAAAACCCAGAGAGTTTAAAAAACCCTATACACCACGTGAAGGTGAAGAAGGAAGAAAGCCTTATACACCGCGCGAAGGGCAAGAAGGAAGAAAACCCTATACGCCTCGTGAAGGTCAAGAGGGAAGAAAGCCTTATACACCCCGTGAAGGACAGGAAAATAGAAAACCTTATACGCCAAAAGAGGGTCAAGAATTCCGCAAGCCTTACACTCCACGTGAAGGTCAAGAAGGAAGAAAACCATACACACCTAGAGAAGGACAAAACCAAAGTCGTCCTTATCAGAAGCCATATGATAAAAAACCATTCGTTAAGAAAAATGAGGATCAATAGATCCTTTTTTTGTAATGTGCTTGCACTATTAGGGGTAACGATGTATACTGAAGGCGTATTCCCCATAGATAAATGTTTTCGTTTGAAAAGTTACATTTAGTTTTAGGGATTCAGATTAAGTGTTTTACGTTTTTCATTCTTGCAATAAATTTATACGTTTTCGATTTTAAATGATTGATTTCTTGTAGTATTATCTATGGGGAATACCTTATATGAAACACCGCGAGGTGTTTTTTCTTTATCGTTTTAGGTATAATAAAATTGAAAGAGGTGATCATCATGTCATTTATGGAAAACTATACAGATCAAGAAAAAATGGCCGTTGTTGCATTTTTAAATGCAATCGTGACGTCTGATCTTGAAGTAAAACTCGAAGAACTCAATCTGATATGGATGTTTGCCCAAAGCATGAATATCGATTTAAAGGCCATTGACAGATTAAGTGATGAACAGATCAAAGACATTCTCGCCATGTTAGGAGATAAGAAATTGCTTGAGGTTCTCCGTATGGGATTTACTATGATGTCGGTGGATAAAAAACTAAAAAACCAAGAATTATCCTTGATTGAATATATGGCTTCCCTTCATGGGTTTGATATGGGTCAGTATAAAAGCTTTTATAAGGGTTTTAACGTCATGAGTGAACTAACACCCTTGGATCAAATTGTGTTGGTGATCCTTGCTCATTATATGGTCGAAGCTGATGGAATCATTACCCCTCAGGAAGTTCAAATGTTGATTGTGTTATGTAGCATGATTGGATTAGACCCTGAAAAAGTGATGGCTTATAAGATCCCCATTGAGGCACTCTATAAAGCGGTGAAAACGATGAGCCCTATCGCGGTCAGACGTGTGGTCGAAGAATTGTTACTCATCTCGATTGCTGATTTCAAGATTGCCCAAGCAGAATATGACTTAATCTTTCCAATCTTAAGTCATTTCAACATGGATTTTGAGGATGTCCTCAAGACAGCACAACAGAGATTAGATGAGCATAAAGAATATTATGAATTATTTAGAGCAGAATCGGAGGTGAATTAATTGATGAAAAAGATGATGGGAATACTTATTGTTTTCATTCTTACCTTTACGCTATCGGCATGTAATTTTTCTGCACATGGTGAATTATATGATGATGAAGATAAAATGATGGCATCCGGGGATACCTACTCATTCCTGGGAATGGTAGAGCTCAATGACTCCATAGAATTCAATCGTTTCTCAGGAATTTACACGTTAAAATCATTTAACGTCAATGGTACACTAACCATTGATCTTGACATGAATATCACAAGTGGTCGTTTCAAAGTGATTTTAGTCAGTGATGATGATGGCATCCAAGAACTCGTTGAAGGTATTAATCAAGTCACACTTATTGACGATCGCGCAAGACTTCGCATTGTCGGTGATGATGCGAAAGGATCATTAAATTTCAGCATTGAAACACCCTCAAGTTTGTAAAAGAAAATAAAAAAGGAGCTGACATAGCTCCTTTTTCATCTTCATTAAGTGTTAAACTTCGATAATCGCGTCTGTTGGGCAAACTTCTTGGCATGCACCACAGTCAATGCAAATATCTTCGTCGATGACATAAATGTCGCCTTCAGAGATGCAATCTACTGGGCATTCTGCTTGGCAAGCGCCACAAGCGATACAAACATCAGTAATTCTTCTTGGCATAGAACTATCCTCCATACGTGTGGTATATTATTATTTTAATGGAAGATGTCAAGAAATTCAACCTGTGGTAACGATTATGTGTATTTTGTCGTCTAATTTATAAACAATCTTTTTTACTTAACGTAAAGGTTTAAGTGCATGAGACCATGCATTCACTTGATCGAATAGGGTTTTTAGATTATTTTGATGAATGGGTTGTGGTTTGAAGATGGACCAATTTTCAAAATCGGTGAACATGTTTAGTGCTACATGGGTTCTCACATCAGCGATCATGAGTTCACCTAAAATGCTTCTTAAGTGTTCAGCGGCCCTTGCTCCTCCTACGGATCCATAGGAAACGATACCGGCTGCTTTGTTATTCCAAGCGTCTCGCGCACTATCGAGTGCGTTTTTTAATGATGCAGTTATGCTGTGGTTGTATTCAGCAACAACAAAGATAAAACCATCGAGGGTGATAAGTTTTTCATTCCATCTTGCCACAGGTGTCTGATCATCGGTTTCTCCAAGGAGTGGTAACTGATAATCTTTAATATCCACAATTTCATAATGTGCATCGCCGCGAGTCTCTGCGTAGGCTTTAAGCCAAGAGGCAACCTGAGGCGATACACGACCTTCCCTTGTGCTTCCAATAATAATTCCAATTGTTAATTTTTCATTCATGATGTGTCTCCTTTATAGTAATTTACACCACAATTATATTTCGAATTCGAAGTAATATCAACACAAATGCTTTATAATTAAATAAAACTTAATAATGTGTGAAATCATGAGAGGGCATGCATAATCCCATCGCGATGTCACTTGATTTGATATAATGAGTCCGAAATGAAATCTCGAAAGGAGAATTCTTATGTTACAACTTATCAAGATTAAAAAGCAGTATGTCGTTGCTGGTCAACCTTTCCCTGCATTAAATGGCATCGATCTCGAATTTAAGAATAATGAATTTGTCGCGATCCTTGGTCAATCAGGTTCTGGGAAAACGACCATGCTCAATCTGATTGGTGGACTCGATCGCTACACCTCAGGTGATTTATTAATTGATGGAAAATCGACCAAAAATTTTAAAGACTATGAATGGGATGCCTATCGTAACGCCACCATTGGTTTTGTGTTTCAAAACTATAACCTTATCAGTCATCTATCCGTTTTAGATAACGTCGAAATGGCCTTACGCCTCTCCGGGGTTTCACCTAAAGAGCGTAAGGAAAGAGCTACCGAAGTGCTGATTGAAGTGGGATTAAAAGATCACATTAATAAACGTCCTAACCAACTTTCCGGCGGACAGATGCAACGTGTCGCCATTGCGCGTGCACTCGTTAACAACCCAAAGATTTTATTAGCGGATGAACCCACAGGCGCACTAGATTCAAAGACCTCTGTACAAATCATGCAACTCATTCAAAAGATTTCCAAAGATCGCCTTGTCATTATGGTCACTCACAATGCTGAGATTGCAGAGAAATTTAGCGATCGTATTGTTCGTTTAGTCGATGGTATCGTCGTCGAAGACACCCGTCCTGTTAAGCCACAAGATCTCGGTTCAGCTGAAAAACTCATCAACAAAAAGACGTCGATGACGTATATCACCGCGATCAAGACAAGTTTTAAAAACTTACTTACCAAAAAGGGAAGAACATTATTAACTGCATTTGCAGGAAGTATAGGCATTATCGGGATCGCTTTAGTATTATCCATCTCTACAGGGATGAGGGCCTATACCGATTCCCTTCAAAGTGATGCGTTAGCAGGCTTTCCGATTACCATCAACCAGATTGTTGAAACCGACCAATTTGGACCTCCTCCTGGAACACCTCTAGGAGATCCGATCGAAAATGAGTTTCCTGAAGGCGATACGCTTTATGCGTATGATCGTGATGCATCATCGACCATTCATATCAACGTGATCGATCAAGCATTTATGGATTATCTTAATCAGATGAATCCTGATTATTTTAATTCGATTAGCTACTCACGTTCCATCGCACTCAATGTGGTTGATCAGACAGAAACAGGAAACTACATTAAAGTAACGACACAGACATCCAATGGTTTCTTTGGAACGACAAGTTACTTCAGTGAGCTTCCTAATAATCCAGAGTTCATCAATTCACAATATGATATTTTAGCAGGAAGTTATCCTTTGACCATGAACGATTTGGTTCTCGTAGTGGACTCACAAAATCGTTTGGATTTAGAATTTCTCAATGCTTTAGGTATTATTGTTGATGAGACGTATACATTTGAGGATTTTATTGGTAAATCCTTTAAGATTGTCGCCAATAATGATTATTATACGACTCTAGGTCAGGTCTATGTTCCCTCAAGTGATTATGAAACCATGTATCTATCCCCAAATTCTTTAACGGTCACTATCTCTGGCATTTTGCGTGTCAAAGAAGAAGCCTCGAGTGAACTTCTAGATGAAGGGATTGGATATACGACCATGTTAACCGATTATTTACTTGAACAAGCAAAGACATCATCTGTCGTTATCGCACAAGAAAACAGTCCAACCATCAATGTATTGACCGGTCAAGCGTTTAATCTTCAGGTGTCTTATCAATCTGTCATGCGAATCATCGGTGGTGATGATACACCCACAGGTGTGCAGATTTATCCAAAATCATTTGAAGATAAAGACTTGATCAAAGATTACATTGATCTATATAATGAAGGTAAAACGGAAGAAGAAAGCATCGTCTATACGGATTTAGCAGAACAAATTTCTTCAACCATATCCTCATTGATCAATACAATTACGATTATTCTAGCAGCTTTTGCAGGAATTTCTCTCGTGGTATCCTCTGTGATGATTGGAATTATCACGTATGTTTCTGTGGTGGAACGCACGAAAGAAATCGGAATTATGCGCAGTTTAGGTGCGAGAAAGAAAGATATCTCAAGAATCTTTAATGCAGAGACTTTCTTAATTGGTCTAACGGCAGGATTCTTCGGTGTGGTCACAGCATTCATCTTGAATTACCCGATCAACCTTATCATCGAGAACTTTATCGAAGTAAAAAACTTCTCAGAACTACTTTTCCTTGATGCGCTATGGCTCATTATCCTCTCAACGGCATTAACACTTGTTGCTGGACTCATCCCAAGTGGTATTGCAGCACGGCGTGATCCAGTGGTTGCCCTTCGTACCGAATAAGATAAATAAGGATGCATCTATCGATGCGTCCTTTTTCATGTAAAAGGATTGTAAAGTTCATGAAGTAAGGCTATAATAAGGCTAAAATAGAATCTCACTAAACATCATGTCAAAAATCTTAAATTATTGATGGAGGACGTTTATGCCTAAGAAGTATCTTGGAGTTGCCGTATTAGGATTTATTGTTGTTGTTTTAGCCGTGATGCTCATCACGGGATATAATGGACTTGTGACTTTGGACGAAGATATTCAAGCAAAATATTCCCAAGTCGAAAATAGATTACAGGAACGTCACGATAAGATTGGACAGATCCTCGGCGCTGTTTCAGGTCTACAAGAACATGCAGAAACCATTTATAATGCTATTACTGCAGCAAGAGCGCAATACAGTGCTGCATCTTCGATGGAAGAATTGATTGAAGCAGATGCAGCAGAAGCAGCTGCATTCACACAACTTCTTGTGGTTGTTGAAGATAATCCACTTATTACTGCCAATGCTGGATATTATGCACTTATCGATGAAATATCATCCATGGAATCCGCATTATCCATTGCACGTCGAGATTATAACGAATCCGTTCAGGATTACAATACGTCAATCAGACGCTTTCCAAGAGTGCTTTATGCATCGCTTTTCGGTTTTGAAAGAGATTATGATTATTGGAAATTAAATGACGGTGCTGATGAAGTTCCCGTCATCGATTTTGAATGATTAGGAAGATAAGAAATTTCAGTTTGCTTATATTGATCAGTGGTCTTTCACTGATCCTTTTTGCTTGTCAAAACGATGAGTATCCCCGACCTACAGCAGATTACTATGTCAATGACTATGCCAATGTGCTTTATCAAGCGACTCGATCTAGCATCACTCGCGAGGGCGAAAGACTCTACGAGTGGACAGAAGATGAAGTGGATGGTGGTGCTCAGATCGTGATTGCAACCTTTGAGGTTGAAACACTCTCTGAGATTGCAGAATACGATAAAACAGAAATCTTTAGACAATGGGAAATTGGTAAAAATGACATGGGATTACTCGTGATCATGTTTTTCATGCCAGAAACCATCGATGAGATTGATTATCTCGTGTTAAAGGAAACTCAAGTTGAAGTTGGATATCGGATGGAACAATATTTAACCCCAGCTGAATTAGGAGCGATTGTGGATAACACCCTTTATAGTGATGAATGGGAGTTTGATGAACTTGATATTTCCGTTATGCACATGGTGTATGAGCTTCTCTCCGTGATTTATACCGAAGCCTATGGTTATGAATCGTTCAATTACGATATGGAAGTCTTTCGTGAATATTTAATCAATAACCCCGATGTTGCAGATGATGACTCACATCTTCCTTTATCATTTATTCTTTATTTGTTATCACCGTTTGCGAGTTCTTCGGATCGTTTGAGCGCGATTCTTTATGTGGTGATCTTCCTCGTTTTGGGAGGTGGAGGCCTTGCCGTACGCAATAAAGGTGGCGGTGGTTCTTCCGGTGGTATGGGTATCTTTAGACGAAGACGTTAAAAAAAAGTAATTCTTTTTCTTGCATGTGGAAATAAGCTATGTTATAATCTCTTTGTATACTTTATTATAGTAAAGTGATAAAGGGGTAAAGCATGGCTTTTATTTTATGTATTTCCCATCTTCATCATCATTCATAAAGGGCTTTTTCCAAAAAGGAAAATCAGGCCCTCTTTATGCTGTGGCTTGAATCTTCCTTCACTTAGGTCGGATCAGATTCAAGCGATCCGATTTTTTATTTATAAGGAGAAGACATATGCAATTTCTACAACTCAACGAAGAACTTCGTTATTTATCCAAAAAACAACAACTCAATCAACGACTTGAAGAAATGGCTAAAAAAGCAGGTTATATGATGTTCGAACCTCCTTTCTTTGAGGATTATGATCAATTTACCATGATGAATCCCCGAATCAAGAAGGAAAATACGGTGAAGCTGATCAATACACAAGGACAAATCTTACTGCTAAGACCTGATTTGACGACATCGATTATCAAGCATGTGCTCCCTAAATGGAATCTTAAAGAACTTAAATTATCTTATCTATCGACCACATTTGTAAAAGGGAAAGATGGTCATATCGAAGAAAGAAAACAATTTGGGATTGAATATTTGGGTCGAGCGGGTGTCGATGTAGATCGTGATGTCATCCTATTAGCCGCGAGTATCTTTGAAAACGACCAACTCCCCTATCTTATCGAAATCAATCACTCCCGTTTCTTGGAAATCGTCATTAAGAGAATGAATTTAACGAAGGACGATACCGCAGAATTGAAGACCCAGATTTACTATAAAAATCAAGCAGGAATAAATCGCTATTTAAGCAATCGACCCAAGTCTATCGAGACCGATATTCTGGCGAACCTTCTTACTCTTCAGGGATCAATGACTGACATCGAGCAAAAACTTGCATTACTAGCACTAGACGATGAACTCAAAGAACCCTTAAATGAACTGAGTCATTTGATCGAAGCCATTGAGAAAGTGTCTCCTAAGATTAAATTAACGATCGATTTAGGATTGATTTCTGATTATGACTATTATGATGGTATCGTGTTTATGGCCTTTTTACAAGGAACTCCCTTCCCTCTTCTTAAAGGTGGACGCTATGACTCATTAACCAAACAATTAGGCAAAGAGTTACCCGCGATTGGCTTTTCCTTAAACACCACAGAATTGCTCAAGGAGAAATTAAAGAATGAAAAATAAACTTACGATTGCCCTCCCCAAAGGACGCTTAGGCGATCAAACCATTGAAGTTTTAAAGAGGATAGGTTTAGGAGATGGGATCGATGATACCTCGCGCAAACTGATCTTCACTGATCAAAATCAAGAACTTTCCTATATGCTAGTTAAACCCTCTGATGTGATCACTTATGTGGAACGAGGGGTCGCTGATCTTGGGATTATCGGTAAGGATTCACTCATGGAAGACCAAGCAGACGTCTATGAACTCATCGATCTTGGTTTTGGAAAATGTCGCTTCGCGGTTGCAGGAAAAACATCCTATGATATGCAAAAAGATGAAGTACTCAAAATCGCAACCAAGTATCCCAATGTCACGAAGCGTTATTTTGAAAAGAAGAATCAACCCATCGATATCATTAAGCTTAATGGATCTGTGGAACTCGCCCCTTTGGTTGGTCTTTCGGATGTGATTGTCGATATTGTTGAAACGGGAAGCACACTTAAGGCTAACGGACTAGATATATTGGAAGTGATGCACGATATCAGTGCAAGATTGATTGCTAATCGCGTGAGCTATCGCTTTAAATACGAGAAAATCACGTGGATAAAAAATGCATTATGGGAGGTTATATCATGATTCGTATCCTAAATGAAAAAGACAATAGTCAAGTGTTCAATCAATTGATGAAGCGAACACAGTTTGATTTTGCAACAGTGAATAAGACGGTGGAAGAAGTTCTTAATCAGGTCAAAAACTATGGTGATGAAGCGTTAAAAAAGTATACATTAGCCTTTGATGGCGCTCGGCTTGATACCTTTTTAGTGACCAATGAAGAAATCGATGAAGCATTTAAGACGATTGATCCTGAACTGCTTACCTTTTTATTACAAGCGAAAGAAAACATTGAAACGTACCATCAACAACAAATCATCAAAGACATTCAGATAGAAAAAGAAGGTATTCTTATCAAGCAGCGGGTGAAACCCATTGAATCGGTAGGGATCTACGTCCCAGGGGGTACAGCCAGTTATCCTTCCACGGTCTTGATGAATGCAGTACCTGCAAAAATTGCTGGTGTGAAAAATTTAGTAATGACCACACCACCGAATCGTGACGGGAAGATTCGTGATGTCATCTTGGTTGCTGCTAAACTTGCGGGTATCGATCAAATCTATAAAATTGGTGGTGCTCAAGCGATTGGTGCTCTTACCTATGGAACAGAACAAATCCCCAAGGTGAATAAAATTGTTGGACCGGGGAATCTCTATGTTACCATGGCGAAGAAAATGGTCTCAGGCTATGTGGGTATCGATTTGGTGGCTGGACCATCGGAAGTCTTGATCATCGCGGATGAACCTGCGAATCCAGATGAAATCGCGGCTGACCTCATGGCGCAAGCAGAACATGATCCTTACGCAGCTGCTCTATTGTTAACACCTTCTACCGCATTAGCAAGCGCTGTTGATCAAGCGATTGAAAGAGACATCAAAACATTATCTCGGGCGTCAATTATCGAAAGTTCGCTCACTAATTTTGGAGCCATTATCATCACTGACTCACTCATCTCTGCCTGCAAACTTGCTAATGACATTGCGCCTGAACACTTAGAACTCATGGTAGAGAATCCGGATCGATATCTAGACCTTATTGACAGTGCTGGATCCATTTTCCTTGGTCGTTTTACACCCGAACCCGTAGGCGATTATGTCGCTGGACCCAACCATACACTGCCTACTAGTGGAACAGCGAAGTTCGCTTCACCACTTGGCGTTTATGACTTTGTGAAGCGATCATCTGTGGTTTATTATAGTGAAAAAGCATTCAATGATACTGCAAAAACCATCATTGGACTTGCTGAAGCGGAAGGTTTAACCGCTCATGCAAACGCCATTAAAGTACGTCTTAAATAAAGGGGTGATGTCATGGACATCAAAACGACATTAACATCGCTTAAGCCTTATCAAGTAGAACCTCCATTTGAAGGGATACGTCTCGATGCCAATGAAACGAGGAATTTTCTTTTTCCTGAAGGGTTCTTTCTAAAAGATTTTGAATTTCATCGCTATCCCGATCATCAAGCGATTGAGTTGCGACAGGGTTTAAGTCAATATCTTAGCATCGATTTGAAATATATCCTTGAGGGAAATGGGTCATCTGAACTTATCGAGCTCATTATTAAAACCTTTGCTGAAAAAGATGATCTTATCATGAGTTTTGAACCGACATTCAGTATGTACCGTATTTACGCGACGCTCTATGGCACACAGTATATAGGATTTCCGTTGAATGATGATTACACACTTGATGTCCCTAAGTTTATGGAAGAAGTGACATTAAATCAACCTAAAATTCTCTTTCTATGCACTCCCAATAATCCAACAGGTGGGCAATTAAAAAAAGAGGATATACTAAAGATTATTCAGGCGACAAACGCTCTTGTGGTGATTGATGAAGCATATATCGAATTTGCGAATCCAGAAGATTCATTATCTCAAGAGGGATTTGTCCATGACAATGTGATCGTGCTTCGTACGTTCTCTAAAGCTTTTGGATTAGCATCGATACGACTGGGCTATATGATCGCCAATGAAACGATTATCAATCAAGTCAATCGAGTAAAATCACCCTATCATTTAAATCAAGTTTCACAAAGGATTGGTCTTGAAGCATTAAGTCAATGCAATCAAGTGAAAGATGAAATCAATGCTGTAGTTCAACGAAGAGATTCGCTTTATCAGAAACTTCTTACATTGCCCATCACCCTCTATCCTTCATCGGGGAATTTCTTGTTTATCGAATCACCCAACAAAGATTTATATGCTCCTCTTTTAGCAAGAGGGATTCGCATTCGTGCGTATCAAAACCCAAAAAGTAGCTACCGTATCACCATTGGAACCCAAGAGGAAAATGAAATCCTCTATCAAGCGTTAAAGGAGATTTTATTATGAGAACTAGATCGCTTTCACGAAAAACAAAAGAAACAGACGTCACCATAAGCATCAATCTTGATGGAACCAAAAACATCACGGTGGATACGGGTGTTCCCTTCTTTGATCATATGCTCACGCTTTTTGCTTTCCACGGGAACTTTGATTTATCACTTATTGCTAAAGGAGATGTATGGGTGGATGATCACCACACAGTCGAAGATTGTGGAATCGTATTAGGTCAAGCGATCAATGAATCTTTAGGTGATAAAAAGGGAATTGAACGCTATAGTTCAGTTTATCTTCCTATGGATGAAGCGTTAGTCAGAGTCGTGATCGATATCTCTAATCGTCCTATGCTCATCTTTAAAGGAGAGTTCAAAAGAGAATCGATTGGGGGTCTTTCGTTAGAAAATGTCAAAGAATTTTTAAAAGCTTTCACAACAGAAGCACGAATCACATTACACATTGAAATTCTTGATGGTATCAATGATCACCATAAAGTAGAAGCAATCTTTAAAGGATTAGGTAGAGCCTTGAAACTTGCAGTGAAAGAAACATCAGATGAACTACCTTCAACGAAAGGGGTTCTCTAATGAATGTGATTTTGGATTATGATGTTGGAAATCTTGATTCGGTTCAACGTGGCTTTGAACGGGCAGGGTTGAAAACCATCATCAGCAAAGATCCCTCCATCATCCGCGAGGCGACATCCATCATTCTACCAGGTGTCGGTGCGTTTGGGGATGCGATGAATGCACTCAACAAGTCAGGACTCATTCCATTGATCCTAGATCATGTCAACCAAGGTAAATTTCTCTTTGGGATTTGTCTTGGGATGCAGCTTCTCTATGAAAAAGGGTATGAATATGGTGTCCATGAAGGATTAGGGATATTAAAAGGCGATGTTGTCTATCTAGATATCGATCTCAAAGTCCCTCATATGGGATGGAATTCGCTTGATATAAAAAGAAATGATCCACTCGTTAAATATATCGATGAGGGAGATCAAGTTTATTTTGTCCATTCCTACTATGTCAAATCATCAGGTGAAGAATGGTTAGCGACCACAGAGTATGGAGTCACGATCCCTGCAATCGTAAGACAAGGACACGTGATCGCCACACAGTTTCACCCCGAAAAGAGCGGGATGGTAGGTGCAAATCTATTAAAGGCTTACCTAGAGGTGATTAAGTGATTATCTATCCAGCTATTGATTTAAAAAATGGTCGTTGTGTCAGATTAACCCAAGGTGATTTTAAACAAGAAAAAATCTATGATATCGATCCAGTAGAGGTAGCGAAAGCATATCAAAAAGAAGGCGCTGAAGCATTACATATTATCGACCTCAATGGAGCAGAATCAGGCATCCTCATCAATCAAGAAGTCATCAAATCAATCCTTAAAGAAGTGAGTATCCCGATTCAAATTGGAGGTGGCATAAGATCTTTTGCTCAAGCGAAAGCATGGCTGGATCTCGGTGTATCCCGTGTGATTTTAGGAACAGTCATCATCGATGATGAATCATTACTTGAAGAACTGTTGTTCAACTTCTCAGATAAAATTGCTGTGTCAATTGATGCGAAAGAGGGCATGGTGACGACGCACGGATGGACGAATACGACATCGATTCATGCCTATGAACTCGCCAAAAAATTAGAAAACAAAGGGTTAAAAACGTTAATCTTTACCGATATTGCCAAAGATGGTATGCTTTCTGGTCCAAGCTTTAATGACTATAAGTGGTTAAAAGAAAACACCAGGATGAAGATTATCGCATCCGGTGGTATCACGACACTAGATGATATCGATGTTCTTAAAAGATTAGGGCTTGATGGTGCGATCATCGGTAAAGCAATCTATGAAAAAAGACTTAATTTGAAGGAGGTTCTCTCATGTTAAGCAAACGCATTATTCCCTGTTTAGATGTACGACAAGGTCGTGTGGTCAAGGGGAAGAAATTTAAAGATATTCAAGATGTTGATGATCCTGCGACCTTAGGGAAACGCTATAGTGATCTTGGTGCGGATGAACTTGTTTTCTATGATATTACCGCCTCGGCAGAAGACCGTAAGATTTCCTTAGATTTTGTCAGTGAAGTCGCGAAAAACATTAACATTCCCTTTTGTGTCGGTGGTGGTGTCGAGACCATCGAAGATTTCTATGATATTTTACGTCGTGGGGCAGATAAAATCTCTGTCAATAGCGGTGCGGTTAAGAACCCCAACCTAATTAAAGAGGCGTCTCGTAAATTCGGTAATCAATGTGTCGTATTATCCATCGATGCGAAAAAGAATGATCAAGGCACCTATGATGTTTACATCAAAGGCGGTCGTGAAAACACACATATGGATGCCATTCTCTGGGCAAGACAAGGAGAAACCTTAGGTGCAGGCGAACTCGTCATAAATTCCATTGATGCAGACGGCATGAAAGAAGGATATGACTTAGAATTACTCACCCAGATTACCAAAGCAGTTCGTATCCCTGTCATCGCTTCTGGAGGAGCGGGTAAGATGGAGGATTTTATCACATGCTTGCAGAAAACCAATGTGGATGCGGTTTTAGCAGCCTCTGTCTTCCACTATCAGGAAATCTCGATTTCTGAACTCAAAGAACGCCTAAGTGATGAACACATTCCAGTCAGAAAGGTCAAGGTATAACTTATGGAAACGTTCAATTTCAATGAACTCAAATATAATGAACAAGGATTAATTCCCGTAGTGGTTCAATCCTTTGAAACTAAAGAAGTCCTCATGCTCGCCTACATGAATGAAGAGGCATTAAAACGCACCCTTGAGACGAAGATGGGAACCTATTTTAGTCGTAGCCGACAAGAACTTTGGCAGAAGGGCGAAACTTCAGGAAACGTTCAATATGTCAAACGATTATCTTATGATTGCGATGCAGACACGCTTCTTTTAGAAGTGATCCAAGAGGGAGTAGCCTGTCATACGGGTGAAATGTCGTGTTTTCATCGGGTGATTCTTGAAGATCAGGGTGATTCGCAACCCAAAGATCTTCTAAGTGACCTTTATCAAACCATCGTTCATCGTAAAAACAATCCGATTGAAGGATCTTACACGAACTACCTCTTTAACAAAGGACTTGATAAGATCTTAAAGAAAGTTGGAGAAGAGACAGCTGAAGTCATCATTGCATCAAAAAATCAGAGTGCATCTGAAACCATTTATGAAATTAGCGATCTCGTCTATCATACCCTTGTCCTCATGGTCAATCAGGGGATTCACCTTGATGAGATTAAAAAAGAACTTCAATCAAGACAACAAAAAAAGAAATAAGGTGACATTCACCTTTTTCTTTTGCTTAACTTTCGAGTAGAATAAGACTATGAGGTGAGAGGATGCCAAGATACCCCAAAGCGATTCAAAAGAAAATTCAAAACCTTCACTATAGTAAAGATACGATTGGTATGGGGAATTCTCATGTTCGTGTTTTTAAGGATCAGCCTTGGGTACTCAAGGTATTTTATGATCAAGCCCAAGGTTTAAGAGAGATTGCTATCATGGATTGGTTAAGACAGATCAACATCCCTGTCCCCGAAATCATCATGGTCGAAAAGACAGAAAAAAGAGTGTATCTTTTAATGACGAAATTAGAGGGATTGATGAGTTGTGACAAAACCATGATGAAAAATCCTCTTATGGTCATTGATGTCTTAGCGGAGGGCATTAAGCGACTCCAACAGATCAATATTAATGATTGTCCTTTTCCCTTAACGATTGCTGACCGGTTAAAGATAGCGAAAAGATACCTAGATCGTGGGGAAGTGGATAGGGACACGTGGGACGCTGACATCATCAAAGGACGATTTCAAACCCCTCAAGAACTCTATAATTATTTGTTAACCCATCAACCAGAAGAAGACCTCGTGTTTGTCCATGGGGATTATTGTCTTCCCAATATTTTTATCAAGGATCAAAAACTAGCCGGTTTTCTTGATTTAGGATTAGCAGGAATATCGGATCGACATGCTGATATAGCACTTTGCATGCGCTCCATTAAATACAATTTTGGTACGGATCAATATAAAGATATATTTTTTAAAAAGTTTGATTTTAAGATTGACGAAGCAAAAATCGATTATTATCTTCTCCTCGACGAGTTATTTTAAGCCATTGTCTTGTATAATAAACCTAAAGATGGTTTAGGGGGATACATATGAAGAGAAAAACATTCAATCTTATCGCCTTTAGTGTTGCAATTGGTATTTTTTTGCTGATTCCTGTTTTACTCGTCCTCATCAATGCATATAATTTTTATGTGGTTCATACACTATCGTTTTTGGTTTCACTGGCCTTGCCCATCCTTATTTTGTTATGGGGAGATCGTTATGAAAAGGTCACGAAATGGATAGCTGGACTCATTGTATTGACAGATTTTCTCATTTTTCTCGGCTATTTTGCTCAAAACTTAACCGGACTCACCATGGTTCTGGTGCCATTTTTATCCATCATCTTGATTGTTTTAGGCATCATCTTTCGCAGTCAATTTTATTATGCACCTAGAGTTGGGGTATTTATCGCCATCGTCTACGGGATCAGTCTCATTCGATATAGTTTCATTTACGGATTGTTTGCTGTTGTGATTCAAGAAGGTGTTCCCAATGCCTTGGTGATTCTATCCTTCATTGAGATTGGTGTTGGTCTTGTTATCACCATCTTTAAATTGTTTGTACTCGATGGTATTTTTGAGGAAAGATTTGGTCATTTGAAAGCATAAAGCAATTAAGTCTTTGGATTTATATAATTCAAGGACTTTTTTATGCCATTTTTTACCATAGATGACATCTTGGTTGCAATTCATTAATCATTATTGCTATAATAGACCTAACCGACCGACCGTTCGGTCGGCTCTACTTACAGGAGGATTATCATGAGTTCATATAGTGTACGTAAACCCATTACGGTATTGATGGGAATTTTGATTGTGATGGTTTTAGGGATTTTTTCAGTCACGAGATTACCGCTAACGTTATTTCCTGAAATCGAACTCCCCTTCGTGGTGACCATCACCGATTATGTCGGTGCTTCACCAGAAGATGTTGAAAGGGATATCGCAGCGCCAATAGAGTCAACCGTGTCAACGATTGGTAACTTCCAAGAAGTGTCCTCGATTTCCAATGAAAACTTTGGAATTTCGATTGTGACCTTTGCCGATGCAGCCAATATGGATACTGTGGTTATCGAAATGCGTGAACTCATCAATAATTTAAATTTTCCTGATGGTGTAGGAAATACCCGTATCCTGCGCATATCACCCGATATGCTTCCTGTCATGACCGTGACACTTTTTAGAGATTATGAAGATGATTTAACCGATGAAGAAGCCTTAATTCAAAATACAGAATGGGTCAATCGCGATTTACTCTTAGATCTTCAAGCCATTCCGGGAATCGCTGATGTTTCCGTCAATGGTGCTGCAGACATTGTGTTAGAGATAGATCTTGACCCAGCGATTCTAACAACCTATGGCATAACTAATCAAGACGTCTTAGCCATTATCGAAGATCAAAATGTCGGTGGTCTTGTTGGTGTAGCCCTCGATAATGGGGAGCTACGTATGCTCTATTTAGGTGATCAGCCCAATACACTTGATGACATTGCCAATCTTCCGATTCTATTTTCAGGAGGAAACATCATTACCATCAATGATCTGATTGTTGAAGATGGTATCAACTATGTCAACGCAAATACCAATGTTTACTCAAAAATCAATGGTGTTCAAGGTATCCAGATCGCGTTTACGAAACAATCAGATTACGGAATTACCGAAGTGACACAAAACATTATTAATAAACTTGATCAACTGATGGAAAGAGAAGGAGATTCAGCTCATTACACGATTTTATTCGACCAAGGTGAATATATTAATCAATCGGTTGGATCCGTTTTGCAAAACCTCATCTATGGTGCAGGTTTAGCCATCATTATCCTCTTTCTGTTCTTAAAGGATGTTAAACCCACTCTGATTGTGGGACTAGCGATTCCAACATCGGTGATTGCTGCCTTTATGCTCATGTACTTTACCGGAGTCACGCTAAATCTTGTGTCGATGGGTGGGCTTGCGCTTGGGATCGGTATGCTTGTCGATAACTCGATTGTGGTCATCGAAAATATCTACCGCTTGATAGGTGAAGGCAAAAACAAGGTTGAAGCCTCGATTGCTGGTGCCAAACAAGTGGTTGGTGCAATCACCGCATCCACGTTGACGACAGCTGCAGTTTTCTTGCCCATCTTCTTTATTGAAGGATTTATTGCCGATGTCTTTATTTCCATGGCGCTCACCATTGCATACTCCTTAGGTGCATCCTTAATCATCGCATTAACGATGGTACCATCGATGGCATCCCATATGCTTTCTGATCAGAAGCCACAAAAAGAAGGAAAATGGATCAAAGGTGTTAAAAAGTTTTATGAAAAATCAGTACTTTACACACTCCATCATAAATTGATCACCATTGTTTTCGTCTTCTTACTTTTAGGAGCAACGATTCTTGCGATGGTCGCGAAAGGATTTATCTTACTTCCATCATCCGATGAAGGCTCGATCAGTATCGATGTGACGTTTGAAGGGCAAACCCCCTTTGAATTAAAAGCAGAATATGCGGATCTACTCGTTGAATCCATTCGTGAGATAGACGATGTCGAAACGGTATCTGCCTCGATTGGACAAAGTGGTGGATTTGGTATGATGCGCATGGGTTCATCAACGAATGTATTAGAAATGAATATCAATCTAGTATCCAATCGTTCAAAATCAACCGATGAAAATGCTCGATTAATTACGACACTCATCAGTGAGTTTGATAGCACAGAAATCACAGGATTTACCGATGAAATGATTTTAGAAGTCGCGGTTGATGCTCAAAACAGTACGGCAACCCTTGCGGGTGCTCAAGGTATCAACATCAAAGTTAGCGGTTATGATTTAGAAACACTTGAAGATATTTCAGATGATTTAGTCTTGATCCTTGAAGGCATTGATGGGGTACAAAAGATTGACAGTGGCATTACCAAAGGTGCAGATCGTGTTAAATTAACCGTCAATTTAGAAAATGCCATGACGTATTCATTAACGCATCAAGATATTCTGAATAATATTAATTATCTTTACACAAATCTTGATTCTCTTGGTGCGAGTAACACGATGACTGTCAACATTGGTGGGATTGATTACGAACTATCACTTCCCAGTGAAACAATCTCGGGAACGATTTCCTTTGAAGCGTTTGGTGATTATGTCAACTTCTTATCAGGTGTGATGCTTTTTGATCGAAGCACCCAGATTTTGATTGATAATTACATTGAGACCTCAGGACAAAGCATTTACGTACTCAATGCGATGTTACCAGGGTATGTTCCAGGAAACCCCATTCAGTTTGTTGTTAACCCCTATTTAAAGATAAATGCTGGAACAATTGAGTTTAATCCCATGAGTGCGGATCCAAGCTTATTATCCACCGCACAAGCTCCACTATTTGTGACAGATTCAGAAGATTCAGTGACAACCTTAGAAAAGATTACAGGATTTGCTGTGATCAATACCGATGGAACAAACCGCTACTTAAATGTAACTGCAGATGTCGAAGATGGTTATAATGTGACTTTAGTAGGTAATGAAGTTGCTGATGCTGTCGAACGCTACTTGGATGGAAGTTTATATGCATCTTATGGTGATGGTTACTCGGTCACTTTAGAAGGTGAAACCGAAGAGATCTTGAGTGCAGTCAATGATTTAGTTCTCGCAGCCATCGTTGCGATTCTCTTGGTCTATATGATCATGGCGATTCAGTTCCAATCTCTCGTTTATCCTTTCATTATTTTATCCACCATTCCCCTTGCGTTTACGGGAGGGATGCTCGCACTACTTATCACCAATTCATATTTAAGCCTAGTATCCATCATGGGTCTTATCATCTTGGTCGGTGTAGTGGTCAATAATGGTATTGTCTTAATCGATTATATTCATGTCCTAAGAGATCAAGGTTATGGCATCAAAGATTCGATTGTTTTAGCAGGTAAAACACGTTTACGTCCTATTTTCATGACAGCACTGACCACCATTTTAGGACTATTCACGTTATCCCTTGGTTTTGGCAATGGATCTGAACTATTACAACCAATGGCCATCACCGCGATTGGTGGACTTATTTACGGAACCATCCTCACGCTCGTTGTAGTACCCACCATCTATGCAGCACTCAATCATAAGAAAATGCAGGAGGAAGAACATGCAACTCGCCAAGGATAAACTATTGAGTGTTCTCGTCTCCTATATCAAAGAAGGCAAAGATCTTGAAGATATTGCCTTATCGACGATCGCAAAAGAAGCAGAGATTGGTAAATCAACCGTCTATGAGTATTTTTCAAGTAAGGATGAAATGATTGAAGAAACGTACCGCTATCTCTTAAAGCATTATGAAGATATTTTGCTTGCAGATATTGAACTCATGGATTTTGAGAGTGCTTTTAAAGAAGAGATTAAACGAAGCTTGATGGTGATGAAAGATGCCCAAACACTGATGGAAGCCATCATGAAGCATCCATCGACAAAAATGATGCGTCTTAATCACGAACTCAAAGATGAGATCAAACGCATTCAAGATGCGATGCAAAAGCGTTTTGAAAGTATCATGCGTGTCGGTGTGATTGAACAAAAGATTCCCGCTAGAGTACCTCAACCTCATAAACGATACGTGATTCAAGCATTGATCTCAGGATTAATGTTTCAATATGTACATCAGGAAATGGATGTATCCGAAGACGAATTGATTTCCCTGATCTATCAGGAAGTCATCAACACGTTAAAATAACCACAAACATGACTCGAGATGTTTTGAGTCATGTTTTTTTATGTTAAATTTCAAACGTTTTCGTACATGGCTGGTATTTTTTGTTTATTCCATTTATAATGGAAGTGACTAAAAATTCGAGGTGCCTATGAAAAACTATTTACATCATTTTAACAAACAAGAAAGAAAGCCTCTAGTTGGCTTGAAGGACTTATCACGTCTTGCAGCAAGTGAAGGGATTGTATTACTCAAGAATGAACAAAATGTATTGCCTTTAATCGATCAAAAGATTTCTGTATTTGGTAGAATCCAAACGGACTACTATAAGAGTGGTACGGGATCAGGTGGTCTTGTCAATGTCGATCATGTCACATCGATTATCGATGCATTATTGGAAAATCCTTACGTCAAAGTCAATGACGAACTGTTGGAGACGTATCGCCATTGGGAAGAAGAACACCCCTTCAACGCAGGTTCTGGCTTTTGGGCTTCAGAGCCATGGAGTCAGGTGGAAATGCCACTTACATTAGAGTTAGTCAAAAAAGCTAAAGCACACAGTGATGTTGCCATCATCGTAATTGGTCGTACAGCAGGAGAAGATAAAGATAATTCCAATACCGAAGGGTCATATGTGTTATCCAAAGGTGAAGAAGTGATGATGGAACTCGTCACCAAGGTGTTTGACAAAACAGTAGTCCTACTTAATACGGGGAATATCATGGATATGTCCTTTATGGATCGTTATCCTATTTCATCCGTCTTGTATCTCTGGCATGGAGGTCAAGAGGGAGGGCGAGCAGCTGCAGATGTTCTCACAGGTTTGATCACGCCTTCAGGAAAACTTCCTGATACCATTGCTCATCATTTATCTGATTACCCAAGTGACTCTTCCTTTGGTGGTCATGATGAAAACATTTATCACGAAGATATCTACGTTGGCTATCGCTATTTTTCAACGTTTAATAAGCAAGCCGTTCGTTATCCTTTTGGCTTTGGTTTATCCTATACCACATTCGCCTATCATCTTGATGAAGTTAACATCAATGAACGTTATCAAGTCAAAGTGACTGTAACAAACCAAGGAAAACACCAAGGGAAAGAAGTGGTTCAACTTTACGTGAAACAACCTCAAGGCTTGTTAGGAAAACCAGATCGCGTGTTGGTTGCTTTTGAAAAGACACACGTACTTAATCCTGGAGAATCTGAAACATTAACCTTTTCATTTACCGATTACGATATATCATCTTATGATGAAGAAGGAAAAACGGGTTATCCATCTTCTTATGTACTCGAAAAGGGAACCTATCGCATCTATTTATCCACAGATGTCATGTCACCTTTTGCATGTCATAGTTTTGAGGTGGTTGAAGACCGTTTAGTCCAACAACTATCCGAAGCATTACGTCCTAAAAAGGCGTTTAAACGGCTTCGTCCAACATTGATTGATGGCATCTTAACGCGTTCTGAAGAAGATGTGCCCTTAAGATCAATGTCTCCAGATGATAAGATGAAGAAACATCAAGTTAAACCGCTTGTATCCAATGCTAAGAAAACAATTTTACTCAGCGATGTCTATGCAAAGAAAGCAACACTTGATGATTTTGTTGCTCAGATGACACCGACTCAATTATCAGAAATCGTTCGTGGTGAAGGCATGTCTTCACCTAAGGTCACTCCAGGTACTGCCTCAGCATTTGGTGCTGTCACGAAAGAGTTAGAAGCGTTAGGTTTACCCATCTTAAGCTGTGCAGATGGTCCCTCAGGCATTCGCATGGACTCTGGAATGCAAGCTTCTTCGATGCCTAATGGAACATGTCTAGCATCTTCGATGAATAAGGACTTAGTGGAAGCTCTTTATTATGGTGTCGGGGTTGAGATGCTCAATTACCATATCGACATTCTCTTAGGACCAGGCATGAATTTACATCGTCACCCACTCTGTGGTAGAAACTTTGAATATTTCAGTGAAGATCCCGTTCTTACCGGTTATATGGGAGCAAGCGTGGTCAAAGGTCTTCAACGTGCAGGTGTAACAGGAACCGTCAAACATTTCGCGTTGAATAACCAAGAATATCGTCGTTTCGACTCCGATTCGATTGCTTCAGAACGCGCAATTCGTGAAATCTATTTGAAGGGCTTTGAAATCGCGATCAAAGAAGCGAAAGCAAAAGCCATCATGACATCGTATAATCCGATTAATGGGATTTGGGCAGCAAGCAACTATGATTTAAATACCGTGGTTGCGCGTGAAGAATGGGGCTTTGATGGTATCATCATGACCGATTGGTGGGCAAAGATGAACGATGATGGCAAAGAAGGCACAAGAACCAATACTAAAGCCATGATCAAAGCACAGAATGATCTCTACATGGTTGTCGTCAATGCGAAAGAAAATTCGTTGAAAGACAATACGATGGAAGCCTTTGAAAAAGGTGAACTCTCGTTAGCAGATATGCAACGTGTCGCCAAAAACATCACGAAATTTATTTTGAATTCAAGAATGTATCAAGAAAAGATGAACCAAAAGGTTCTTGAAAATACGCCAAATTATGATTTACCTGTCATTGAAAGGGTTCATCTCAATGGTATATTGATGGAGTCATTTAATCCTCTGGTCAGTCATTATAGCCTTGATGCGAACGATCATTTCAATTTAACGTTTGATGTCGAACCCCAAGCATCCTATAAGGTGAAACACAATGCTCATACGGTCATCGTCTCTTTATTGAAAGATGGTATGAAAAATATTTATGTTTTCACCAACCGTAAACGTCATCAAAACCAAGTGACGTTCAACTTTAATGTCGTTCCCACCGATCATCCCACGAAGGTAAGTACAGAGCCATGGGGACGCACAGAACTTGATCCTCTGGATCCTTCCTATCGCAATTCACAGCTCCAAGTAGAAAAAGATCACCTCCTCTTTAATAAGGAAGGGATTGCTTCATTTGCGATTGAAGTGGATCTTTACGGGAAATACATTATCGAGTTATCGATTGCATCCGATGGTTCACCTTTGGCACAGATTCCTTTTTCGATCGTGAAAGATGATCTTGTCTTATCGACATTAACCACCAATGGAACGGAAGGAAAATGGGTGGATATATCCTCTCAAGTCAGACTCACACCAGGGATTCATCGTTTGAGCTTAGTGGCCAAAGCCAGTGGACTTAAAGTGAAAAGACTTCACCTCATCAGACATCACTAAATAAAAGTGCTCGAAAGCATCGAGCACTTTTTTACTTAATTTCGACAATACAATCGGGTGTATCATAACCCGCTTTGTTGACGATATCTGACACTTTATAAGCTTTCATTTGTTTAGGATCATAAGGTCTCAAGAGTTTTGAAAGTTCATAGAGATTCGTTTGTCGTGGATCAAGCCATTTTTTTCGCATATCTTCAGTGAGAATCACGGGCATTCTTTCGTGTATGGGTTTCATCAAGTCGTTCGCTTCGGTGGTAATGATCGTGCATGTATGCAGTTTCGTTCCATCTTCACGAATGAATGTATTCCAAAGACCTGCCATTGGGAAGATCTTTTGATCCTCTAAAAGAATACGCATCGGTTGTTTCTTCGTATCCTCTTTTTTCCATTCATAAAAACTATCCGCAAGGATGACACAACGCTTGGCGCGAAATGAAGGGAGAAATGAAGGCTTTTCGTGGAGAGTTTCTGCTTTCGCATTGATCATTTGATACCCGATTTTTTCATCTTTTGCAAAGGAAGGAACAAGACCCCAACGTAGCGTACCGACTCTGTTTTTTGCTCCATCATTGATGATGGTAATGACATCTTGGCCAGGAGCAACATTAAATCTAGGAAGATCGAAATCCCCCTTCAATTCAGAGATATCATAATTTTCTTCCAAATAGACGCGTAGATCTTCTAAGTCAACAGTGATGGTAAAACGTCCGCACATGACTATTCCTCCTTATATTGACTCCAAAATTTAGTAAGTATTGAAGTCAATTCTTTTGGTTTTTTGACGATCTCATAATTTTTCCACTCAGGGGGGAATAAATTTAAGTAGGTCTTCGTTGTAAATCGATCATCAATAAGAATGGCAATCCCATAATCGGTATCTCTTCTGATCACGCGTCCCACAGCTTGAATCACTTTATTCATTCCAGGATAGGTGTACGCATAATCAAAGCCTTTTCCAAAGGTTTGATCATAATAAGTTTTGAGTTGATTGTTTTGTTCGCTGATCATCGGTAAACCAACACCCACAATAATTACACCTGATAACATATCCCCGACGTAATCAATCCCTTCAGCAAACATCCCTCCCATAACAAAGAAAGCGAGTTGTGAACGCTCTTGGAGGGTTTTAAAACGTTCTAGGGTAAGATCGCGCAAGGATTGATCCATGTCTCGTTCTTGAATGATAAGGTCAGCATCAATATCCATAGGCAGTTCATCAATGATTTGACGCATGTATTGATAGGAAGGGAAGAAGACGATATAGTTGCCTTTTTTGGAATTCAGGACTTCAAGGATGGTTTCGATGATCGTACTTTTTGATCCTTCTCTGAACTGATATCTCGTATTTACTTGATTCATGACGATGAGTTTGAGACGTGATGGATCAAATGGAGATCTTATCTTCATGATCTCCCCATAACCCATCGCAATCAATTCTTTATAGTAGTCAATTGGATAGAGGGTTGCACTAAACAGGACTGTGCCATAGGCTTTATTTTTAATCGTATCATAGATGAACTCACTGGCATCTAGGCACTGGATGGTGAATGCGACATCATCATCGGCAATTCTTTCTACATTGGTCACATAGGTATCATTATAGAACTCATGAATGATGGAAAAACTTAAAAGTTGTAGATAAACCTCCATCACATCGGTTTTCCGCGGATATTTAGGCATTTCCTTCAAGGCGTTTTCGATTTTCTTCATCAAGTAACGTACAGTATCTAAGAATTCTTGATCATAATTTTTAAAGGAAATAAAGGGAGAGACTGAAAGCTGCTCATTAAAACGATCAAATTGATCGAGCATTTTCTTAACGGCATTTCGTATGGAGGGTTTCAATTTTCCTGCTGCACGTCTTAGCTTGATGAACTCTGAACGAATGAGTGTCGATGAATACATATCTCTTGATCGAGAGATCATGTTATGAGCTTCATCGACTAAAACTAAAGGTTTAAAGTTGGTTTCATCAAAATAACGAATGAGATGAATTCTTGGATCAAAGGCGTAATTGTAATCACAGATAATGACATCGACGAAATATGACACATATAAAGAGAATTCAAAGGGGCAGACCATATGTTTACGTGCATAAGCTTCAACGGTACTTCGGTTCATCAATGTTTCATGGAGGAAGATGTCTTGCATCGCTGTGGACAAACGGTCGAAAAAACCTTTTGCGAAAGGACATTTTTCAGGATCGCATTCCCGTTTTTCTAAAAAACAGGTGACATCTTTTGATGTGATTTCTAATGTTTTTGTTTCTAAACCCGCTTCATGGAGAATATCCATGGTGTCAAGTGCAACTTTCTTTCCTTGAGTTTTCGCAGATAGATAAAAGATTTTTTGATTATCCTCAGACAGAGATTTTAAGGTAGCAAATAGCGATGCCATTGTCTTCCCAATACCCGTAGGTGCGATGGAGAAGAGTAAATCATCATCTTTCATCGTCTGATAGACTGCAGCCATCATTTCGCGTTGACCACGACGATAGGTGTCAAAGGGGAAGTAAAGTTTTTCTAAAGAGACTTTTTTTCGATCAAGATGATCATAATATAAATCAAGCCATACTAAATATCGTTTTATCGAATCATACACAAAGGATTCGAGAACATCAACATCAAAATACTGTTCAAAGTGACGCATTTTATAATCGGAGAGTTGAATATAGGTCACACGTCCCATAAGTTCATCAAGATGCTCGTTTTTCATATACATGTACGCATACATCTTGAGTTGAGCCAAGTGTTCAAGGTTCATAACAAACTCATCGCTAAAAATAGGGAAGCGCGTAGATTTAATCTCTTCCATCCATAAGGTGTGATCAAGCATAATAAGACCATCGATGCGACCTTGTAGTAAGATCTCTTGTCCCTCGTGATCAAAGAGGTAACTTATGGGAACTTCAGCACGATCATCTGATTGATATTTACTTTGAACATATTGATGAGCTTTCGTTCCTTCAACTAAAGAGACGTTTTGAAAGGTCTCGGATGAGAGATCACCACTGGCATAAAGGAAAGAAACGAGTTCACCCACGGATACGCGATATCGTCTCATGTTTAACCTCTTTCGGTACTCCTATTATACCTTATTTTCATCATCACTTGAATGATGAATCATTGAAGAAGAAGGGGAGTTGTGCTATCATGAAGGCAAGGAATTCTGAAGGGAAGATCACAATGGAACAACAAAGACTCAATAAAGGACCTTTACTTGATCAAAAAGGTCAACTGATTGAAGCAGGATACCATACATCACTTGTCAAAGATTACTATCGTGATATGGTGAAAGTGCGTGGTTTGCGTATTAAAGAGTGGGATTATTATTATGTGGGTAATGAACATATCGGGATCGCATTAACGGTTGCTGATAACAGTTATATGTGGTTTAGTGCCGTGACACTTTTTGATTTTGATCAAAAGATTGAACGATCATTCTCAAAAATGGGATTTTTTTCTAACGGGAAATTAATGATGCCACAATCATCAAGCAAAGGAAATGTGGTGTTTAAAAAGAAGGGACAAGAGATTTCCTTTGTCTTAGAAAAAAACAGACGCCATATCACCGCATCGATTGACGCATTCTATGACAAAAAGCCACTCAAGGTGGATTTAGTGCTTGAACCCACGATCAAAGACTCCATGGTAATCGCCACACCATTTACGAAAAAGAAGCATTTCTACTATAATCAAAAGATTAACTTACTCAAAGCTAATGGAACCATTGTATTTGGTGATGACACGTTGAACTTAAAAGATGCATATGGAGTTTTGGATTGGGGTCGCGGCGTTTGGACGTATAAAAATACGTGGTATTGGTCCAGTTTAAGTGGAGTATATCAAGGTAAAAAAGTTGGATTCAATCTCGGCTATGGTTTTGGCGATTTATCCAAAGCGACAGAAAACATGGTGTTCTATGGCGATAAAACATACAAGCTCAATGATGTTATCTTCAATATTCCTTTAAAGGATGGCAAAGATGATTATCTATCCCCCTGGACATTGACCTCATCTGATGGGATGATCAACCTCTCATTTACACCCATACTCGATCGCTATAGTCATTCAAATGTTCTGATCATTGAATCGAAACAACATCAAGTGTTTGGCAAATTTTCTGGTACCTTTAAAATAAGTGATCAAGAAATCATCGAAATCAACGATATGATGGGTTTTGCTGAAAAAGTATTTAACAGATGGTGAACATTCATTCATAAAAATTAAAAGTCTTTCATCATGGCTTTCACTGTGGATATCCCCATGGTAAAGCCATTTCATTTTTATTAAGTATGAAAGCCTGATACGAAGTATCAAACAATGAAAAT
Source organism: uncultured Acholeplasma sp. (assembly GCA_937868795.1). GTDB lineage: Bacteria > Bacillota_I > Bacilli_A > Acholeplasmatales > Acholeplasmataceae > Peloplasma. The sequence goes on along the minus strand of CALMNM010000060.1, from coordinate 19,160 downwards.
TGTTTCATAAAATATTCATAGGTTTTAATGTTGAATTACCTTGTGAATTGGTTTATAATACACCTAAACCGTTTCGCCAAAAGCGTACGGTAGGGGACAAAAAATTAGATAGAATAAAGGTGGATAAGTATGAATGTCGTGAAACGTAACGGAACGATAGAGCCGTTTGATTTACACAAGATTGCGCAAGCGATGCAGAAAGCATATAAAAGTGTAGGACTCTCATTTACTGATGAAGAATGTCTCAAGCAGGCGCAAGAAATTACCAAGGCTTACCCAAAGAGTGAAGATGTCGCGATTGAAACGATTCAAGATGACGTCGAACTGTATTTAATGAAGAAAAAGTATTATGAAGCGGCACGTTCTTACATTAAATATCGTGAAAAACAAAAGACAGATCGGGATAATCCCTGGTCTGATAATGACGAAAGACAAGACCTCATTTTAAAGAAGTACTTAATTAATGGTGAAGATAAGAAAGACTTTATCAAACGTATCGCGTTTGGTAAGTCTTCATTAGAAAAGATTTTCCGTCGTAAAGAAGCCATTTTCGGGGGAAGAAACCTCTACGCCATCGGACGTGATGGTAACATTACGGGTTCGAATTGCTATGTCGTTCAAGATCCTGAAGATAGTTTGGAAAGCATCTATAAAGTTGACTACCAAATTGCGAGAACCTATAGCTATGGTGGCGGACAAGGGATGAACCTATCCAAGATTCGTCCTAAGGGTGCGAAGGTCAATAACTCCTCCAATACCACACCTGGTGTAATGGTATTCGCTGAAAAGTATTCACATACAACCCTTAATACCCAACAGGATAATAGACGTGGCGCTTTAATGCTCGTGCTCAACATCGATCATCCTGATATTATTGATTTTATTACGACCAAGCTTGATCTTTCCAAAGTCAATGGGGCGAATATTTCCATCGCGTTGACCGATGCATTTATGAATGCTGTTGAAAACAATGAAGATTGGGTCATGAATTTTGAAACACCTTATGAACTGATTGAAAAGAAGATCAAAGCACAAGATTTATTAAAACTTGTCGGATATGCAGCACATACGATGGGTGATCCAGGGGTCATCTTCATTGACCACATGAATGATTATCATTTGATGAGTGAATATGATGATGTTCGCTTTACAGCGACCAACCCCTGTGGCGAACAGCCACTCATGCCTCACGGTTCTTGTAACCTAGGAAGCATCAACTTAAATGCATTTGTTAAAAATGCGTTTGCAGAAAATGCCGCCTATGATTGGGAACGCTTCGACTTTGTTGTCTCCGAAATGATTATTGCCCTCGATGATTTACTCACCATGCTTGGTGATCGTCACGCATTACCCGAACAAAGAGAACACGTGAAGAATTACCGCGAGGTAGGTCTTGGTGTCATGGGTCTTGCTGACTTAGCGTTATCGATGAGACTTCCTTATGGTAGTAAAGAATTCTTGGAATTCCTAGATCAACTTATGCGTCGTATGATCAATACTGCGATGAAGGCATCAGCACTTCAAGCTAAAGAATTAGGTGTCTTCCCTCGTTTTGATTATGAAAAGATTGCGAAAGGCACATTTTATAAGACGGCAATCGATCCTGATACCGATGCTCTCGTTAAAGAATATGGGTTAAGAAACTCACGCCTCTTATCGATTGCACCTACCGGATCCATTTCTAATATCCTTGGTGTTTCTGGTGGGGTCGAACCCTTCTTCCAAATCAATTATACACGTCGTATAGTCTCGATGTTTGATGAAGAAAAGACCATTACTATTTGGGAAAAGACACCACTTGCACTGGCTAAAGCCATGGGTGTCAAACCTGAAGAACTCCCTGAATGGGCGCTGATTACCTCGCAAAATATTGCCTTTATCGACAGAGCGAATGTTCAAGCTACCATCCAAAAATATGTGGATACTGCGATTAGTTCAACCTTCAATTTACATAACAGTGCTACCGTTGATGATGTCATCAATATCTATAAAACCGCTTGGCGAAAAGGTTTCAAGGGTGCTACCGTGTTCAGAGATCGTTGTGCGAAGATTGGTATCTTAGCGGGTGTCAACGAAAATACAGAAGACTTGAATCCAGCGACACCTCCTCATGTTCATTTAGAAGAAAAGTGGACAGACAAGAGAACACACGTTGTTAAAGAATATGTCACACATATCTCTGTCTCTTCTTCGGGTCATACACCAGAAAAGATTGAAAAAGAATTATGCCCACTTTGTGGTGATGTTCTTGTGAAGAAACAAGGATGTATTCACTGTAATAATCCTGAATGTGATTACGAAAAGTGTGCCATCTAAATTGATGATAAAAGGATGCCCGAGTGCATCCTTTTTTTCGCCTCTCATTTTATGATATACTAAAAAAGATTGAAGGAGGTCCTTATGCAGCTAAAGCGTAAAATCATATATCTGATCATGAGTGTTTGGCTCATGCTCATGATGGGTGCGGTCTATACGTATTCGGTATTCCGTCCTTATGTACAAGCAAACTTCACTTTAAACACACTACAAAGTGGCTTACCATACATGACATCCTTATTCTTTTATGCGTTATCCATGATGATTACAGGGAGAATTCTTAAACCAAAAAACACATCGTTCGTGATGATGATTGGCTTGCTGTTCATCGCTGCTGGTTGGTTAATTGCAGGATCCACCTCATCATTTCTTGTTTTTCTCTTTAGTTATGGTTGGCTGATCGGTACAGGTGTGGGTATGGTTTACGGGATTCCTATTCGTGGAATTCAAGACGTTTATCCAGAACGAAAAGGTTTCTTTATGGGCATCGTTTTGTTAGGATTTGGGTTATCGACATTGATTGTCGCTCCGGTATCAACACTTTTAATCGATCGTTTTGGCTTTTCTTCAACACTACACATCTATGGTTATGCATTCTTGGTGATGCTAATTCCCTTTGTATTACTTATCAGACCCGTCAACCCAAGCACAGATACGATCACGCTTATCCAGGAACAAAAACAACATCTATCCATTTCTGGCCTTAGACTCTATCTTTACTTCGTGTTTGCCACGACGATCGGATTGATGATGATTGGTTTATCCTATTATATTGGAGTTACCGTGTATCAGTTTGATACATGGCGGGTCGCCTTTAGTATGTCGTTATTCGCCATCATGAACGGGATCTCACGACCTATCTTTGGCTGGCTAATGGATAAAAAGGGATTTTCCTTCAGTATGAAACTATCACTTGGACTCATCATGCTTGCGAGTATCATGTCCATCATCAATCGGGGAACACACCTTGCGTTATTTATGATCAGTTATAGTTTATTCTGGTTCAATTTAGGCGCATGGCTAGCGATGATTCCCGCTGCTGTCCGCTTAAAATATGATGTGATAGAATACTCAAAGCGTTATGGGCTCATCTTTACTGGCTACGGGATCGGTGCGATTATCGGGACCTTGTTGTCGGGATTTATCATGGATGTCTTTGGAGATACACTATACATCTACTTAATGATACTATTGATCGTCAGCATTCTTTTTGTTGCGTCACTTAAAAAAGTCTAAGAATCTATCATAAAAAAAACAGATTGTCACACAATTGGCACTTTAACAACGAGATTGCCATTTCTTGCTTGACAATCTCTTTTTTTTAGATAAAATAAATCGTGGAGGCGATATCAATATGGCAAAAACCCAAAGTTTCAAGACAGAGTCACAAAAATTGTTACATTTGATGACACACTCGATTTACACCCAAAAGGAAATCTTTTTAAGGGAACTCATCTCCAATGCGAGTGATGCGATTGACAAGCGTCATTACCTCTCATTAACTGATGATAAAATCCCACAAGCAGAGTATGAAATCTGGCTAACACCCAATGAAAGTGAAAGAACGTTGAAGATTTCTGATAATGGGATTGGTTTTACCGAAGAAGAATTGATTGAAAATTTAGGAACCATTGCCCAGAGTGGTTCAAAAGCATTTATGGAAAAGGTTGAAGCGAAAGACCTCTCAATTATCGGTCAATTTGGTGTGGGATTTTATTCCGCATTTATGGTGGCTAAAGAAGTTGTGGTAGAAACGCGTTCACCCTATGCAACGACGGGTTACCGTTGGTCTTCGATGGGTGAAGATTCCTATACGATTGAAGAGATGGATCGTCAAGACATTGGAACCACCATCACTCTTTATCTTCGAGATGATGAAAAAGATGAAGAACACGAGGAAGATTTCTCAACCTATTTAAAAGAATATACCCTAAGAAGACTCGTGAAAAAGTATTCAGATTATGTTCGTTTTCCCATCAATATGATGACAACCAAGCATGAAGACAAAAAGGAAACAGTCGAAAAAGAAACCCTCAACCAAATGATTCCGATTTGGAAACGTGCCAAAGCTGAGATCAAAGAAGAGGACATGAATGATTTTTATAAGCATCACTTCAATGACTATGAAAATCCATTAAAGGTCATTCATACCGATGTGGAAGGGATGCTAACCTATACAGCACTCCTCTTTATTCCCAAGAAACCAGCGTATGATTTCTATTCAGAACATTATGAAAAAGGGCTTCAACTCTATTCTAAAGGTGTCTTTATTCAAGATAAGAATAAAGATTTACTTCCCGATTACTTCAAATTTGTCAAAGGTCTCGTTGATTCATCGGACATCTCCTTAAATATTTCTCGTGAGCTATTACAACAAGATCGTCAGGTCAAAAAGATTGCATCTCACCTAGAAAAGAAAATTAAGAATGAACTTGAAAGCATGCTTCAACACAACCGTGATGAATACATCGAGTTCTATGAGAATTACCGAATTACCTTGAAGTATGGAATTTATGATCAATTTGGTTTAAACAAAGAAAAACTTCAAGATTTAATCATGTTTAAAACATCCCAAAGTGACGATTATATTACCTTAAAAGAATATCTTGATCGTAAAAAAGAAGATCAAAAGGCGATTTATTACGCCACTGGAAAGAATAAGGCATCGATTATGTCTCTACCACAGATGGATGTTATGAAAGAAAAGAATGTTGAAGTCTTAATCTTTACCGATGACATCGATGAGTTCATGATTCAGATGATGCAAAATTATCAAGAGATTCCTTTCAAGTCGGTTCAACAAGGGGAAGCGGATTTTGTTGATGATTCAAAAAAAGCGGATTTAAAGAAAAAGGAAAAAGAAAACAAAGACATCTTAAAAGCCATTAAGAAAGCGTTAGATGGCAAAGTCAAAGATGTGAAGTTATCGGGACGCTTAAAAGAATCCGCCGTTTGTCTCGTCTCAGGTGAAGGTTTATCTTTAGAAATGGAAAAGATTTTAAAACAAATGCCCAATCAGACCGATGTGAAAGCAGATCGCATTTTAGAAATCAATCCTGATCATGACCTCTTCCTCGCATTAAAGAAAATCTATGAACGTGATGAAGCTAAGATTAATGATTACGCATCGATCTTATATCATCAAGCGTTATTGATTGAAGGCTTACCCTTGGAAAATCCTCATGAGTTTGCCAGTGAACTGACCAAGCTCATGATTGAATCATCCAAATAAATCATGAAGACAATCCATACACCCCATGCTCCTCAAGCGATTGGGCCTTATAGCCAAGCGGTCTTGGCGAATAACACCCTTTACGTTTCAGGACAACTCCCCAAAGACTTAAACGGAGATATCGTGAAGCAAACGACCGAATCCCTTCATCATATTTTAGCGATTATTGAAGAAGCGGGATTTGGTAAACAAGAAATAGTCAAATGCACTGTATATATGAAAGATATAACGATGTTTCAAGCCATGAATGAAACTTATCAAACGTTTTTTGGTGAGCACAAACCCGCAAGAGTGACCATCGAAGTGAAAAGACTTCCCAAGGATGCACTGATCGAAATTGATGCGATCGCTGTCAAATCATAGTGTGGACCCATGTCCACACTTTTCTTTTATCAATAAATAAGCCTGTCATTTATTATGAATAATGAAAACCTTAAATAAATAACCATTCTAAATAAAACACTTCGTTTGAAGTGCTTCATAGTTGGTGTGACATCCCAAGAGTGCTATAATAGAGGAGAAATAGCGAAGTAATTTCATTCATCCATCATATAATGATGAGATATTAGAAAAGGGTGACAACATGAATGACGTGAACACCAATGTTCAACACGACAAAAAAACAACGCTAAATGTATGGATTTTTACAGCGGCGCTAGCCATCTTGCTCATCTTGGCAGTCGTATTCTTTGGAGTGCATATTTTACTCTTAACTGCAGTGAGTTTTGCAGTGGCACTTCTGATTGAATGGGCTTTTGCCAAAGGACGTAAACTTCCTTTCGATAAGGAATGGATGATTACCCCTCTTGTGGTGGTATTAATCTTACCCCCTGCAGTACCCGCGTGGCTCGTAGGGATTGCCACATTCTTTGCTGTCTTCTTTGGCAAGAATATTTTTGGTGGTAGCGGGAAATATATTTTCTTCCCCGCGCTTGTAGGTGCGTTATTTGTCTTGATATCCTTTCCAGTGCAAATGGCAACCAGTTGGCAACAACCTGGAAGTGATCTTATGGCGAGTGCAACACCACTTTTGAGTCTAAACCGTGGTGTTACTCCCTATCCGTTCACAATGGGAGAATTACTTTTAGGACAAGCACCGGGTTCAACAGGTGAAATCTTTAGATTAGGCGTCATTGTCTTAGGTTTACTCCTCTTTGTCTTAAAGGTAAGAGATTGGAAAGCTACCGCTAGTTATCTTGGCGTGTTCTTTGTTCTTACTGCATTTATCTATTATGTCTTCCCAGATGCAGACATCGCGCGCGATCCTATTATTTCCCTGCTCTCAGGTGGAATTTTGTTTGGGGCGTTCTTTATCGCATCTGATCCCGTGCTACAACCTCAAACTAATCTAGGTAAAGTCCTCTATGGTGTGGGATTAGCACTTTTAACCTTTGTGATTAGAAATTTTGCTACCTTTGCTGAAGGTGTTACATTCACCCTTATTATTATGAGTGCGATTTCACCTCTTATTGATAATATCACAGTGAAGAAAGTGGAAGGCGAGGCGGTGGAAGCATGAAACAGAACATCAAACTCATGCTCTTCGTCTTAATCTTGGGGGTTCTTACCTCAGGACTTCTCGTTGGAGTCGACGCACTTACCAGAGATCGTATTGCACAAAATGCAGAAGCAGAACTTAAAGCTGCTATCCTTGATGCCAACAATGAACCTTATAATCTAACAAATATTCACGAGGTGTTTGCAGAAGCGATTGAAGTGATCGAGGTTGAAGGTTTAACTTTCTACAGACACAAAGGCACTCAAAACGTATCTTATCCTTTTGAAGGAGGCGGCGTTTGGGGACCGATTGAGGGCATCATCACGTTAGAAGATGATTTTGAAACCATTGTTGCGATTAAAGTTCTTGTTCAAGAGGAAACTCCAGGCCTTGGTGGGATCGTTGCAGAAGCGAAATACTTGGCAAACTTCGTTGGTATAAAAATATTCCCAATTATTGAAATTGAGAAAGATCCTGCACCCAATGGTCCTAATGAAGTCGATGCGATTACAGGTGCTACACGTACTTCTGAAGCATTTGAAGATCTTTTGAATCAGAATTATTCTGATCATAAGACGGCTTGGGAAAGCCGTACTGAATAGGAGGAAGAACCATGAAATTAATCCGTTTACAATATACCAAATGGTTTAACATCCTCAAAGATGGCTTGCATCGTAATAATCCTATTGTCGTTGCTGTGCTTGGCATCTGTTCGTCACTTGCCGTCACCAATCGTGTGGAAAATGCGATTGCGATGGGTCTTGGTGTGACGTTCGTCGTCATGGCATCCTCAGCTGTGGTGTCCATGATTCGTAACTTTATCCCTTCAAAATTCCGTATGGTCACCTATATGGTTATCATCTCAGCATTCGTCATCGCAGTTCAAATGTTCTTAGAAGCGTATTTCTTCACGATCTCTAAGCAACTTGGTGCGTATGTTGGTTTAATCATCACCAACTGTATCGTCATGGGTCGTGCAGAAGCATTTGCTGCGAAAAATCCAGTGAAATACACGTTAGTCGATGGATTTGCTTCTGGTATGGGATATACATTTATCTTACTGACCGTTTCTGTTGTCCGTGAACTTCTCGCGAGTGGGACACTCCTCGGTTATCAAATTATGCCGGACACATGGCCTAATTGGGTTGTGATGTCACTTGCACCAGGCGGTTTCTTCGTTCTCGGTCTTCTCATTTGGGGAATTCGTGAATGGTCGAAACTCTATGATGCAGATTAAGGAGGAAGAACATGGGAAATTCATTAGAACTGATTTTAGCATCGATCTTAAATCATAATATTGCCTTAGTCTACATTTTAGGGATGTGTCCACTTATTGCCATCTCTACCAATGTGAAAAATGCTAAAGGTATGGGATTAGCCGTTATCTTGGTCGTGACATTAACCGCGATTATTAACTGGCCTATCTATCAACTTTTGGTTGCAACCGGTACACAACAACTTGCGCTCCTCGTGTTCATTATCACGATTGCTGCAGTCGTTCAATTATTAGAAATCTTCATGGAAAAGTTTGTTCCATCCATGTACAATGCATTTGGTATCTTCTTACCTTTAATCACCGTAAACTGTGTGGTCTTAGCCGTTTCATTATTCTTTGTGAATCGTGAATATACGTTTGTTGAAACCGCTGCTTTTGGTTTTGGTTCTTCTGTAGGATGGGCATTAGCGATTATCCTTCTTGCGGGTATTCGTGAAAAAATGGCGAAAATTTCCAACTTACCTAAGGGTCTCCGCGGAAAAGGTATCACCTTCATTATCTTAGGAATCCTTGCGTTAGCATTCATTGGATTCACTGGATTAGCAAGCATCTAAGGAGGGAAACGATGAATTTAGTCTATGCACCCATTGTCTTGATTGGGGTACTTGTCGTCATCGCGGTCATCTTAATTGTGGTTGAAAAACTCTTAGGTGGCGGTGGTGATAGAGTCCTCCAGATCAATGACGATAAAATCATTCCCGTGAGTGGGGATGAAACCGTACTCAACACATTATCACAACATAAAATCTTCATTCCTTCAGCGTGTGGTGGGAAAGCGACATGTGGTTTTTGTAAGTTCAAGTTGATTGAAGGCGGCGGACCGATTAAAGCGACGGAACTTCCCTTCTTAAGTCCACAAGAAAAAGAAGAAGGTATCAGACTTTCGTGTCAAGTCAAAGTAAAAGAAAACATGAAGATCGAGATTCCTAAAGAACTTCTCAATGCGAAAGAATACAAAACCAAAGTCTCCTATATTGAAGATTTAACGTATGACATTAAGTTGGTTCGCTTTGAATTGATTGAACCAAAAGAAATGCACTTTAAACCAGGACAATATGCACAGCTTAAAGTTCCTGGTATTGATGTCATTCGCGCGTACTCAATCGCATCACATCCTAAGTACAATAATCAAATAGAATTAATTATCCGCCAAGTTCCTAATGGGAAAGCAACAACCTATGTTCATAAAGCACTTGAAGTGGGCGATAAAGTGATCTTAACTGGGCCTTATGGTGATTTCTATCTCCAAGAAGAATCAAGTAGAGACATGATTTGTATCGCAGGTGGCTCTGGTAAAGCACCTATTCGTTCGATCCTTTATTATTTAAGAGATCAAGGCATGAACAGAAAAGTGAAGTATTTCTTCGGAGCGAAATCCAAACGTGATTTATATTATACTGAAGAATTCCAGCAACTTTCCAAAGAGTTCCCCAATTTCCAATATATTCCTGCGCTTTCTGAACCTCTTCCCGATGATCACTGGGAAGGTGAAGTAGGATTGATTACTGATGTGGTGGATCGCCATGTCAAAGACTTGAGTGAAAGTGAAGCTTATTTATGCGGATCACCCGGGATGATTAAGGCGTGTATTCGCGTTCTTAATAATCACCAGATCAGACAAGAAAACGTCTACTTCGACAACTTCTCATAAAAATTTAGTAGATAAAAAGGCACGAGACGATCGTGCTTTTTTTGTTTTCCAAGTAGAAATAAGTTTAAAATCAATATAATAATGAATAAAATCAATAAAATTAATCCAAAAATTAAAAAAATCAATATAAAAATCAATAAAATTAATAAAAATACTTGACAACTCAAAAAATTGTTATATAATTAAGGTGTAAATTAAAAAAATCAATTGAAAAGAAAAAAAGAGTTAAATTAATTCAAAATGAAATTGATTAAATTATGGAGGAAAAATAAATGAGAAAAAAAATACTATGGACAGTGTTGGTTGGTTTGTTGGTGTTCGTGGCTGTATATAAAATTCAAAATGCCAATGCATATGAATCGAATCGATTGATCAGAAATACAGAAAGCGATTATACATCCGAAGGTTATGATGGGTATCTCAATCATAACGAAGCATTACTCTTCTTTGAAGCACTTGATGGTCTTGATACAATCGCTACACTCGAAGGTGGCATTGAAGTGACCGTGGTTGTCTCCAAAAATCTCACCGATGGTCAAGCCAAGGTAGTTCTTGTCAATGCGTTTGGTCAGGTGAAAGAGATTAATGAAACACAAACGATTTACTTAGAAAATGGTTGCAACTACATTAAGGTTGTTGGTCAGGATGCAACAGGAACGATTGGATTAGCTATTGAAGCTAGTCAAGATGTACAGTTTCATTCTGTACTCGAATAACGAGGTGAAAACGATGGGTATCAGACGAATTATTCACGCGATCTTCAATCAAATTTCAGAATGTTTCCACAAGTGCAATCATGATTACTATTCAACCATGGAAGAATCAAAATTTGACATTGCAAGATTTGCCCGTGAAACACAAGTTCAAAAAGATGAAATCCAACCCGTTTGGATGTCATAAAGAAAAAAAGGCCAGCTGGCCTTTTTATTCGTGAGTTTTGGGAACATTGGATAAAGTTGCTTGTTGCTTAACCGCTTCAGCAACTTTTTTGTGTAATTCCTTATCCAAGGGATTAGGAATGATGTTTGAAACCGATAGTTCATCATCAGGTATGAATGAAGCAATGGCTTTCATGGCTGCAACCATCATATCATGTGTAATCTCTTTGGCATGAGCATCTAGTGTTCCTCGAAAGATCCCTGGGAATGCGAGTAGATTATTGATTTGATTGGGGTACTTAGAACTTCCTGTACCCACGATATACGCACCGGCTTCATAAGATTCTTCAGGCAAAATTTCGGGAATTGGATTAGCCATTGCAAACACGATAGGGCGTTCATTCATCGCCTGAATCATCGGTTTGGTGATCACGTTTTTGACTGAAACACCGATGACGACATCGGCATCCTTCATGGCATCTTTAAGTAATCCTTTTTGTTGGTATGGATTCGTTAAGTGTGCTAAAGCTTGGTGAGTCGATGATAAGGTTTGATCATCTTTCTGAAGGATCCCAAATCGATCACATACAACGATATGTTGACACCCTAAAGACATTAAGAAATGGGTGATGGATGTCCCGGCTGCACCTGCCCCATTAATGACGAGTTTAATCTCTTCAATCTTCTTACCCACAAGTTTTAAAGCATTCGTTAAGGCAGCAGCGACCACAATCGCCGTCCCGTGTTGATCATCGTGAAAAACGGGGATATCTAAGACTTTTTTTAGTTCTTGTTCAATTTCAAAACAGCGAGGTGCTGAAATATCTTCTAAATTGATTCCACCAAAACTTCCCTGTAATAAACGAATATGTTCCACGATGACTTTAGGATCTGTCGAATCAAGGCATAATGGAATGGCATCGACATCACCAAGAAGTTTAAATAGCATCGCTTTACCCTCCATCACGGGCATACCTGCAAGAGGACCAATATTTCCAAGGCCTAAAACCGCGGTTCCATCAGTGATGACAGCAATCGTGTTATGTCTTCTGGTGTAAAGATAACTGAGTTCAGGATTCTTTTCAATTTCTAAGCATGGTTCTGCAACTCCAGGAGAATAAAGAGTCGCTAAATCTTCTTTGGTTTCGAGTTTTGCCCGAGAAATCATTTCAATTTTTCCTTGAAGCGTTCGATGTAAATCGAGCGATTTTTTCTTTAAATCCATCAGAAACACCTCGTTTCATTAGTCTTATTTTAGCATAACATGATAAAAATTGTGAAAGTATTTTCATGTAACACGTCAAGAAAATGTGAAAATATAAAGCGCTTTCAGTTGGTGTTTCTTTTTGGTCTCTTATTATGTATAATAAGGGTATCAAGACTAAGGAGACGTTCCATGAAACAGAAGTATATCGCAGAGCCTTATCGAATCAAGATGGTCGAACCCATCCGCGAAACCACGAAAGAAGAACGCATTGAACTTTTAAAAAATGCAGGATATAATCCGTTTTCACTGAAAAGTGACGATGTTTATATTGATTTGCTTACCGATTCTGGCACTGGGGCAATGAGCCAAGATCAATGGGCAGCCATGATGATAGGTGATGAAGCCTATGCGGGTAGTCGTAGCTTTTATCGCTTAGAAGCCACAGTAAAAAGCATTATGGGGTATCAGTATTTTATTCCCGTTCATCAGGGACGAGGTGCAGAAAAGGTCTTTTTACCTCAACTCGTCACCAAACCGGGTATGGTATATATTGCGAATATTCACTTTGATACCACGAGAGCTCACGTCGAACTCGCCGGTGCTCGCGCCATCGATTGTGTTGTACCTGACTGTTATGATATCGAACATTACCATGATTTCAAAGGAAATATGTGTCTTACGTGTCTCGAAGAGACAATTATTGAAAAAGGAAAAGAAAACGTTGCAGGGATTATCATTACGATCACCAATAACTCTGCGGGTGGACAACCGGTATCGATGGCAAACATCAAAGAAACAAGAAAGATTGCCGATAAATACGGCCTTAAAGTGATCATTGATGGTGCTAGATACGCAGAAAATGCCTTTTTCATCAAAGAAAGAGAATTGGGCTATCAAGATAAATCCATTAAGGACATCGTCTTTGAGATGTGTTCCTATGGGGATGCTTTCTTGATGAGTGCGAAAAAAGATGGTTTAGTCAACATGGGTGGGATTATCGCGATCAAAAACGATAAAGAACTATTTGATAAATGCCGCACGTATGTCGTCCCCTATGAAGGATTTCCCACCTATGGTGGTTTAAACGGACGTGATATGGACGCGCTTGCTGTTGGCTTGATGGAAGCACTCGATGAACGGTATTTACGTCATCGAATCGATCAAGTGCGCTATTTAGGTGATCGTCTACGTGATGCAGGAGTTCCCATTCAATACCCAGTCGGTGGTCATGCTGTCTTTGTCGACTGTAAAGCCATGGCACCCCATATTCCTTATGATCAATTCCCCGCACTTTCTGTCACCAATGCCATCTATATCGAAGCGGGTGTTCGTGCCGTAGAAATTGGTTCACTCCTTTTAGGAAGAGACCCAGATACCCATATTAACAGACAGAGTAAAATGGAATTAATGCGTCTGACGATTCCACGAAGACTTTATACTTACAACCATCTCGATGTCGTCGCAGATGCTGTTATTCACGTCTATGAACATCGCCATGAACTCAAAGGGTATGCTTTTGAGTATGAATCTGCGATTTTAAGACATTTTACCTCAACCTTTAAACCTATTGATTAAGGAGAATATTATGCCCTTTCGAATTTTAGCGATTAACCCTGGATCAACCTCAACCAAACTTGCCATCTATGAAGATGAAACCATGATCTTCAAGTACAATGTCAAACATGATTCTGATGTCATCTTATCATTTCCTCACATCATCGATCAGTATGAGTTTCGAATGAAAGCCATTGAAGACGCTTTAAAAAGTGAAAAGATCGATTTATCAACACTTAATGCCGTCGTGGGAAGAGGAGGGATGCTCAAACCGATTCCTAGTGGCACCTATCAAGTGACAGATGCAATGGTAGAATTTATGAAGAAAGCACCTCGTGGTGAACACGCATCAAATCTTGGCTGCATCATCGCTAGACATATCGCCGATCAGTACAACCTTCCTAGTTTTATCGTTGACCCTGTGGCTGTGGATGAAATGGAAGACATCGCACGTTATACAGGTATGCCAGAGATTAGAAGAGACAGTCTGTTTCACGCACTAAATCAAAAAGCTGTGGCATTAAAAGTCGCGAAAGACTTGAAGAAGCCATATCAAGAACTCAATTTAGTCATCGCCCATTTAGGTGGTGGCATCAGTATTGGGGCACATCATCATGGAAAAGTCATCGATGTCAATAATGCGTTGGATGGTGATGGACCCATGTCGCCTGAACGAAGCGGAACTGTCCCACTTGGCCCTCTTTATAAAATGGTATTTTCTGGAAAATATACCCTACAAGAAATCAAACGGAAGAATTATGGACAAGGAGGTCTTGTTGCCTATTTAGGAACCAATGATGGTCTAACCATCATGAAACGGATCAAAGAAGGTGATCAAGACGCTGACTTTATCTTCCGTGTCATGTGTTATCAAATCGCCAAAGAAATCGGTGCCTATAGCACGGTTTTGAAGGGTGAAGTGGACGCGATTGTCATTACAGGAGGATTAGCATATAATCAATACCCCATTGATTTAATCAAAGAACGTGTTTCGTTTATCGCACCTGTCCTGGTTTATCCCGGAGAAGATGAAATGGAAGCACTGGCTTACGGTGCTTTGCGTGTCCTTCGCGGTGAAGAAGACGCGAAGATCTATAACTAAGGAGGTTTTATCATGTTAAAAACGATGCATGACTTGGTGAAACGAGCCCAATTGTTAAACAAGAAAAGATTGGTGGTTGCAGCAGCCAATGATTTACCCGTTTTAGAAGCTGTGGTGATGGCAAAACAAGAAAATCTGATTGATGCATACCTGATTGGTGATCAAGACGAAATCATCAAGATTTTAAAAGATTTAAAAGCCATCACGAGTGATTACACGATCATCGATGAAAAAGATCCGCAAAAAGCGTGTGAAAAGGCTGTCCGGATGGTTTCTATGGGTGAAGGTGATTTACTCATGAAAGGATTTGTTGATACATCCGTTATTTTAAGAGCTGCACTCGATAAAGAGTTTGGTTTAAGAACACCCAATCGGATTTCCCATGTCACATTGATGGAAATACCCACCTATCATAAATTATTAATGATGAGTGATGGAGCAATGAATATCGATCCTGATGTCAACATCAAACAAGAAATCATTGAAAATGGCGTTGACGTGCTTCATGCTATCGGCATTAAGCAACCCAAAGTAGGCATGATCGCTGCGGTGGAAAAAATCAATCCAAAGATGCAAGCGACCCTCGATGCACAAGAACTTATTGAAAGAAATCAAAATGATCGGATTAAAGGATGTATTATTGGAGGACCTTTTGCTTTAGATAACGCGATTAATGTGGAAGCTGCCCATCATAAAGGGATTACAGACCCCATGGCAGGTGATGTCGATTTTATCGTCATGCCACAAATCGAGTCAGGCAATGTGTTTTATAAAGCGATGATGTTTTTAGCCAATGCAAAGAGTGCTTCAGTCATTGCTGGAGCGAAAAAACCCATTGTTTTGACGTCCCGTGCGGATTCTAAGGAAAGTAAATTTTATTCCATTGCACTTGCGTGCTTAATTGCTGATCATAAATAAAGACCCTAAGGGATGATGACATGATAATGTTAAACGGAGCGTCCTTGACGCTTGACGTTTTAAAACGGATTGCTATAGACCATGAACCCATCACGATTGATGAACATGCACTCATTCTTGTTAGAAAAGCGAGAGAATATGTCAAAGATATCGCCAATCAAGATGAAGCCGTGTATGGCATTAATACTGGATTTGGTCATTTAGCCTCCGTTAAAATTGATAAAAGAGAGTTATCTGAGCTACAAGCAAATCTTCTAAAGAGTCACGCTTGTGGTGTTGGCGAACCACTGCCAGTTGATACCGTACGTGCTATGATGGCCTTACGGATTAATGCATTGATAAAAGGTTATAGTGGACTTCGTGAGGAAGTCATTTTGAAGTTGGTCGAATATCTAAACCACAACATGATCCCTGTTGTCTTTGAAAAAGGAAGTCTTGGTGCAAGTGGTGATTTAGCGTTGCTTTCACATATGAGCCTCCCCTTGATAGGACTTGGTGAAGTGTTTGTTGATGGTATAAGGATGTCAACACAAGATGGCTTAGCAAAATTAGGACTGATAGCACTTAGTGAACTCAAAGCTAAAGAAGGGTTAAGTTTAATCAATGGAACCCAAGGCATGAACGCTATTGGTAGTCTTGTTCTTGATGGGGCATTTCATCTTTACGATTATGCGAATCTTGCCTTATCATTAACCATGGAAGCACTCGAAGGGATTACCGATGCCTATGACCCAAGAGTTCATAGTATCAGAAATCAAGAGGGTCAAATCACGGCAGCAAAAGCCATTTTGAGTTATCTTGAAGGAAGCGAGTATACGACCCATCAAAATCATAAACGCGTCCAAGATGCCTATTCTTTGCGCTGTGCACCTCAAGTACACGGGGCAACCTTAGATGCCTTAAATCATGTCAAGATGCTCGTGGAACGTGAAATGAATGCCGTGACCGACAACCCGATTGTCTTTGCTGAGGATCAAAAAGCGATCAGCGCAGGTAATTTCCATGGACAACCACTCGCCATGGCGTTTGATTATTTGGGGATTGCAATTGCTGAACTTGCAAGCATCAGCGAACGCCGCATTGAGCGGATGGTCAATCCATATCTTTCCGGTGGGCTTCCACCATTTTTAGCAAAATGGTCAGGGCTCAACTCTGGACTTATGATTGTTCAATATACAGCCGCTTCTCTCGTTTCAGAAAATAAAGTATTAGCTCACCCTGCTTCGGTTGATTCGATTCCTTCATCTGCGAATCAAGAGGATCACGTATCTATGGGAACCACAGCAGCAAGAAAAGCAGCATCCATTTTAGATAACACCTATAAAGTCATCGCGATGGAGATTTTTGTCGCCTGTCAAGCCATTGATTTTAGAGAAAAGAAGCAGATGGGAAAGATGACCGAGCGTCTTTATCGTATCATTCGCAGTGAAATTCCTTTCTTAGAAAAGGATGAAACACTTTATCCATATATTCATAGAATTGAAGCCATGATTAAGTCACCTGAAGTCATCAAAGAACTCTTTAAGGAGGAATCATGATGAAAGGATTGACCTTGAAAGATATTTTTTCAACATTGCCAGATTATCCTAAGTTCGTTCAGGGGATAAGAAGAGCACCCAAGAGAGATGCGAAACTATCAGATCATGATATTGAACTCGCTTTATCCAATGCACTCCGCTATATTCCAAAAGAATGGCACGACATTCTCATTCCTGAATTCATGGATGAACTCATGGAAAAAGGACGCATCTATGGGTATCGTTTTCGACCAACAGGACGCATCTATGGTAAACCCATCGAATTTTATCATGCCAAAACGTTAGCGGGTAAAGCCATGATGGTGATGATTGATAACAATCTAGACTTTGAGGTTGCTCTTTATCCCTATGAACTTGTGACCTATGGCGAAACGGGTCAAGTATGTCAGAACTGGATGCAGTACCACTTGATCAAAAAATATTTAGAGATCATGAGTGAAGAACAGACATTAACCGTGATGTCGGGACACCCACTGGGTCTCTATTTAAGTCATCCTCGAGCACCACGTGTTATCATCACCAATGGACTGATGGTGGGTCAGTATGATGACATGGAAGCATTTAAACGTGCTCAAGCGATTGGTGTTGCTAACTATGGACAAATGACCGCTGGAGGTTGGATGTATATTGGACCTCAAGGAATTGTCCATGGCACGTATTCGACATTGCTCAACGCGGGAAGACTCAAACTCGGTATTGATCCCAAAGACAATTTGCGAGGAAAACTCTTTATATCCTCAGGCTTAGGGGGCATGAGTGGTGCCCAAGGTAAAGCAGTTGTCATTGCAGGTGGTGTGGGGATTATCGCTGAAGTCGATCCATCACGCATTAAAACACGACTTGATCAACATTGGATTGACGAGGTGACCACAAGCCCAGCACAAGCTTTTTTGATTGCAAAAGAAAAAATAAGCGAACAAAAACCATACGCGATTGCCTATCAAGGAAATATCGTGGATTTATTAGCATATGCGATTGATCATCATGAACACATTGACCTCTTGTCAGATCAAACCTCTTGTCATGCAGTCTATGAAGGTGGATATTGTCCATATACCTTGTCCTTTGAAACGCGGACAACCATGCTCAGCCAGGATCCACTAACATTTAAAAAACACGTGAATCAATCTCTTATTAAACACTATGAACTTATTGAAACACTGATTCAAAGAGGAACTTATTTCTTTGATTATGGCAACTCATTTCTTAAAGCCGTTTATGATGCAGGCGTGATGAGATTATGCAAAAATGGTCAAAACGATCTTGAAGGATTCATTCATCCTTCCTATGTGGAAGACATGATGGGACCTTTACTTTTTGACTATGGTTATGGTCCATTTCGCTGGGTATGCTTAAGTGGATTAGATAAAGATTTAGAGATGACGGATCAAATAGCGATGTCTTTGATCGATAAAGACCGTCGCTTCCAAGATTACGATAATTATATGTGGATCAAACGAGCTAAAGAAAACGCCCTCGTGGTGGGGACGAAAGCACGGATTTTATATCAGGATGCTGAAGGTCGATTAAAGATTGCCTTAGCGTTTAATGATCTCGTGAGAAAAGGGATCGTAGGACCTATTATGCTTGGTCGCGATCACCACGATACAGGAGGAACGGATTCACCCTTTAGAGAAACATCGAATATCAAAGATGGATCCAATATCATGGCCGACATGGCAACCCATGTGGCTCTTGGTAATGCAGCTCGAGGGATGAGTTTAGTCGCACTTCACAATGGCGGTGGTGTTGGTATTGGTAAAGCGATTAATGGTGGTTATGGGATGGTCTTGGATGGTCGTGTTGAGACGGATCAAATCTTAAGAGAAGCGATGATCTATGATGTCATGGCAGGTGTCTCAAGACGTGCTTGGGCAAGAAATGAGCATGCTATTCAAACCGTTAAGACGTTTAATGAAGATGATCCAACCATGTCTGTGACACTTCCAGAACCCTTGGATCATGCTGAATTACAAAAGAAGATTATTGC
>CALMNM010000059.1 GCA_937868795.1 uncultured Acholeplasma sp. | reverse complement strand
AATTGGATATTTCCAAAAATACTATCAGCAAAAATCAAATCATTTTGAAAGACAACACCTATGGAACGTCTTAATTCATCTTGTTTAAGTGTCTTAATGTTTTTTCCATAGATTAGGATTTCTCCTTCATCGACTTCATAAAAACGCATGAGTAAATGAATAATGGTCGTCTTTCCTGAACCTGTCGCACCAATAATTCCTAAGGACTGTCCTTGATAGAGTTTAAAACTGATATGTTTAAGATTACTTTCTTTTTGATTATAGGAGAATGATACATCTCGAAATTCAATATGGGGTATAGAATCATTTCTTTCAATCGATTCAATACCATCGTTAAGTTCAATCGGCATATTGAGGACTTCATCGATACGATCGCCTGAAGCTGTGGCTCTTGATGATAATACAAAAACACGGGTGATTGACATCATCGCATTCAAAATAATCGTGAAATAGGTCACAAACGCCATGATTTGACCAATTTGTGTTTGCCCTTGATTAAGACGATACGCACCTGCGATTAACACAAAGACGAGACCAACGTTCATCACCGCATGCATCATGGGATTGATTTTTGCCATCGTGATGTTCGCTTTAAGTTCAGCGTTAACCGTATTTTGATTGGCTTTATCAAATGCTTCAATCTCATAATCACTCATCGATAATGCACGAACCACTCTGACACCTGAGATATACTCTCTTAATTTTCGAACGAGCTGGTCGACAAAACCTTGACTTGCTTTATAAAGTGGGATCCCTTTCTTTGATGAATAATACACGATCAAGGTAATCAAAGGAAGCATCCCCACCATGATAAGGGTTAACACTGGATCAAGTAATAGCGATAGCAAGATACCACCAATGAGTAACACGGGAGCCCTAACCCCTAAGCGTTGCATACTTGCGGTTGCATTATACATATTATACGTATCCGTCGTCATCCGCGAAATGAGGGAAGGTCTAGTTAAATGATCCACTTGATAGGCTGATAATCGTTCAATTTTCGCAAATAGATCATGTCTTAACCCTTTGACAGAAAGAGCAGCAATCATTTCTGCTTTTCTATTGGCTGCCACATTCAAATAAAGTCCTAAAAATGCGATAATAACCATGAGTCCCCCGAGTAAATAAAGGGAGGTGAGTTCAGCATTGGGTTCACTTTTTAAGCGGGGAATCTCAGTATCAATCATATAGGCAATCAACCACGGCAAAAAAAGGTCAGCGAGTGCGCCAACAGATTTAAAGGATAAAGAAATCACAAGCATTCGCCAGTACGGTTTGACAAGTCTTAATATCATTTTCATGGTTGATAAACCTCACATAAAAACTATAGCACATTTTTCAAATCTTGAAAAGATAAAAAAAGAAATAGCCCTAAGGGCTAGATCATATCATCACTATTGGTAATCACATCAATCCCATTTGAAAAATGGAGATTAAACCGATCCACACAGACGGATACATCAACTTCTGTATCAAAATACTTAACGCCATGTTGTTCTTTTGTAAAGCGGAATCGTTCATCATTAAATCCATCGATTTTGATGACCATTAAGGTGCCTGTATCGGTACCGATCCCTCGATAATAGTAATCCCCTTCCGCTGTTCTCGTGATGTAGAAGCTGACTCCATTTAAGTCAAGATGTTGAAAGCTGTTCATGTCTTTATAAAAGGTTGCCCATAACAAGGTGAGCCATGCGTCACCTTCTTTGGTTTTTTTAACAAAGATCGCAGGATCACCAATGGCATACGTTCCAGGATTAAGCGTGTAACAGGTCATAAGACCACACCTTCTTTTCCAAATAGTAAGGGGTATCTATTGCATGAGTTTCAGCTGGTTTTGTCAGTTGACCGATGGTTTTGCCTTCCCAGATGAGATGGGCATATTCCGGACGATCGATGAAGGGATTACGGTTTTTTTGGTGTTCAAAAATCACTTCATTGCGCTGTCTTTCAAAGTCAGAAACAGGATCTTCTTTATGCCATTCAAGGAGTAGGGATAATTTCCCCATTTTTACTCCATCCATAGTGTAATGATAGGTTTCATCTTCTAGACCATCATCTGTTAGGATGAGAAAATCATAGGTAACAGCCATGTAAAACAAGATCCGAGCGACATCGCCTTTATGTTCATCCCCTGGATAATAACCTCCATCCTCAGTTGTGCCTGCCTCCCCTGATCCATCGGAATAAAAGCGGTCACTTCGTGAAGAATTAATGGCAGGTGTAATGGCTCGCAAATTATGTAAATCGGAGGCTTGACTCCGTTCGGATTCGTCCACACGGGGAATCCCCAAACGCGAATTAGGCCAGACATGTTCACGATGCCAGGAAGCACCATCCCAAGCTGCTTCAACTAAATCACCATTATAGATGTTCCACACCTTGGATGGATCCTCTAGATCCAAGTCAGATAAAGCAAGGAGTACTTTCGCATCAGCATATCGCACTAAATCAAGATGATTATTACTAATTTCATTGAGTTCACTCATTAAAGCTGCGCCAATGAGATTATTGGTGGTATAGTAGTAATCTTCAGAACTAGCAATTTGATAATAATAAAAACCGTCTTCATTTTGGTCAGCACTATATGTAGGTAAGGTTGGATCATTATTGATATTTTGTGTTGAATTATAAATAATCGCTGCAGCGATAATCAAAATAACCCATGTAACATAGGTAATATTTCGTTTATGTCTTGCTCGTCTTTTCATCGGTCTTCGATATGCTCTTGCCATCGTCATCATCCTCTTTTAAAATATGTATGATTATATCATATCCAACCTTCATTTTCGCAAATTCTGGTGAATGAAATGGATTTGGGTGTTTTTTTATTTTTTAATTGACTTATTTTCTAATTTCAGTTAAAATCGATATTGCCTGAGTAAAAAGCCCCTATAGTTAAATGGTATAACGCAGCCATGGTAAGGCTGAATTGCAAGTTCG
>CALMNM010000058.1 GCA_937868795.1 uncultured Acholeplasma sp. | reverse complement strand
CATGATAGATGACGCCTGTTGTCGCATTCTTATAGGTAATCGTAATGGGATCATTGGTCATATAAGCTAATAATTCAATCGCACTGATAATATAGCCACCTGCATTACAGGTTAAATCAATATAAATTGGTTTCCCAGGTTCTGCTTCTCCCAAGGTAGTTTCAAGTTGATCTTTTAAATCGTTTGTAAACGCGTTGAGTTCCAGCAGATAATAATCTCCTTTATCTGTCCATGTGAAATCCTGTGTCTCATAGAGTTCACAATGTTTCACATAAGCATCGAAATATTCTCTAATTCGTGAATACGCGGTCGGAAATACTGTGAGAGTGACATCATCGCGGTCTAGACCAAAATCTAAGATTTGGGTATGAAGGTCATCCATGAGAAGGACTTCATTGAAGAAAGCATTATCAAAAGATACAAACGTACTCTTTTGGTCAAGTTCTTTATCTTCAAATTTATCAAGATAGGAAGTGACACGTTGAAAGTCTTTAAGGCCATAGAAGTAATCAAAAAGAAGGGCACTAAAATGATAGGTAAAGTCAATCAAGGGTAGATCAGCTTCTGTGCTTTCAATCAGGGCTTTATCGATAAGTTCCAGCAGTGTGGTTTCATCATCCACAATATAGAGTCCATCGCCCATCTGATACACATTTAAAGAATAGCTGGTCAAGATAAGATTAGCTAGTTCTAAAGGAATATAATAACTTCCTTCACTGTACAAAATATCCATATCATATTGATTTAAGTCAATGGTGATACCTGGATAGGTATCAGTGGATTCAAATTCAGTCATGACGAGATCTGTCGTATAACTGGTATAGCCTGGTTTACTTAAGGCTTGATAAAAATTGAAATCATCATAGATCAAAACATTTAATGTTGGATCGATCGATAAGCGATAAACATCAAAGATTTCAGTCTCATCTTCACCATACAGAACCGCAGAAATCGTTAATGATTCACCTTTTTCTAAGGTATACTCATTCATGCCTGGAGATAAGAGTGAGAGAAATGCTTCGACATCGACATAAGATAAACTTGGATATCGATCATCTTTATATGTGGTGAATAACCCTGTATCAAATTCATACCCATCGATATGATCGTAAACCGTTAGGTTTGATTTGACATTCATGTATTCTTGATCACTGATGAGATCTTCAGGGATCTCTTCTGTCTCCTCAGGCTCTTGTTGGCATGATGAAAGCACAAAAAGAATGAAGATGAATGCCATAAGTTTTAGAAATTTCATATGTCCCCCTAAAAATGAATCGTCTATGCTTATTGTACTCTTCTTTTATTAAAAAGAAAACCGTGGAAGGCATATTCCACGGCAATTTTCGATAATGTGACATCACTTTTTACTTCTTTTTTTGAAGTCTTCATTGATCTTTTGATTCCAGTCATCACGAATCATGTGTTCCATTCGAAACTCTTTGATGGTATCAGAAAGGGTTTCATAATTCGTCGTTGTCCCTTTCTGGTCGTTATGATAGTTCGCAACACGCTCTTTTCGAATACCCATCCGATGTGCTTCACCGATACTATCGATGTTCGCACCCAAGAAAATGAACTCCCACCCGTATTCTTCGGTTTCAACCGTAATCATTTTCTTGATGTCCTGGTAAGAATAACTGACACTCGCATTTTCCATGCCATCGGTTGTAATAACAAAGAGTACTTTTTCAGGTCGTTCGTCTTTTCCTAAATGTCGATGAATCCCTGAAATCTTGGTAATCGAACGACCCACTGCATCGAGCAATGCGGTTGATCCTCTGACATAGTAATCTTCACTTGTCATCTTCTTTACATCATGAAGAGGTACTCTGTTATGTAAGACTTCAAATTGGTCATCGAAGAGTACAGTAGAAACGATACACTGTCCTTCAACCTTCTTTTGTTTCTCAATCATTGCATTGAAGCCACCAATGGTATCTTCCTCTAACCCACTCATCGATCCACTACGATCCAAAATAAAAACCAGTTCAACACGTTGACTCATTCTAGTCACCCTTTCTTTGGTTATAGAATATCAAGGTTAACTCTGGTTTGGGTCAACTCTCAGTTGACAAATATTAAAGATCAGCACCAATTAATTTTTGTTCGTAATGATAAAGTACAAGATTCACTTGATAGAGATCATAAATCTTATTTTCAATATGATACTGAACGATCATATCAAACTTCATGGATGGAGATATTGCATATCCTGCCGATTCAAGTAAGTCCTTGGTTTCATCTAAGGAGAGTTTCATCGCGATGGCTAATCCCATCACCGTTTCTTTTTTAGGTTGATAATGATCATCACTTCTGATCTTTGAGAAGTGTTGACGGGACATGTTCGCACCTTTATAGACGTCGGTCTCATTAAGCTTCTTTTCATTAATCAAGCGGAACAATTTTTGTGTGAAGGTTTCATCAAGTTCATCGATAACATCAGCTAGATGGCGTTTTGAACTAGAAACTTCCTCCATGGTATTGAAATGCTTTATCGAAATATAACTGTCTTCAAATGTTGCATGGCGATAATCTTCACCAAAGGCATAGTGTTCACTCAAGTAAGATTCAACATTCTTGACCCGTTCTTTGGATAACTTAAACGAGGTGTCATCATAGACAACAAGGTACACAAGCATTTCATGATCGACTAAAAATGATTTAATCGCATCTATCGCGAGATCGAGTGCTTGGTCCTTAGGGTAACCAAAAGTTCCTGATGAGATAAGCGGAAAAGCGATGGATTCAAGGTGATTTTGATCAGCAACTTTTAATGAATTAAGATAAGCATCTTTAAGTTGTTTCGCTTCACCAGCAATTCCCCCACGATAAATCGGCCCCACGGTATGGATCACATGTTTGGCGGGTAGAAGATAACCTTGTGTCATCACAGCTTCTGATGTCTTTAAATAACCAAATCGTTTTCTTTCTTCAATCAGTTTAGGTCCTGCGGCTTGATGAATCTTTCGATCGGTACTCCCCCCGACGACAGGTTCAGGATTTGTTGAATTGACAATGGCATCTACCTTCATTTTGGTAATGTCTTGTCGGATAATTTCAAATGGCATAGAATCCCTTCTTTCTATCTATATTATACCGCGAAGTTTGATTTAAGTGTGTGAAGATAACGATTTGATAGGACATTTATCTTCGCTTATAGTGACTCAGAAAAAAATCCCATCACAAGGATGGGAGTATAAAATATGATCTAAGATGTAAATGAGATTATCTTAATCATGGCTTCATCAAGGCATTTTACGGTGATACGGTGCCAGCCTTGATTAAGTTTAACTTTAAGTTTAATCACACGATTTCCTTGATAGTTTGGTTCGTGAATCTGACCATCAACCTTGAACTCACCCGAGGTGAATCCTTGATGTTGGATCTTAATCTGAATGGTTGATTTCTTCTCTGATACATAAAAGGAATAAGGGTATTCACGATTCTTTTGAACTTTAAGGTAAGGAAATTTCGTGTTCTTACCTGGTCTTAATGACATCCAAAAATTGGGTGTCATTTCCTTACCTTGATGGTCCACACACATGACATCTTCACTCTTCCTAAATGATCGCTTCTCTGGTTCTTGATCTATATAACTAGTAATTCTCTTCTTATCAACATCAAATCCAATACCAAAGGATTCAAAAGAATCTTTAAGCATCAAGTGATTTGTTACGTGAGGAAGATAGGTACATGAGGTAAAATCGATCATCTTCAAGAAAGTTTCAAATGTTTCTTCAATTTCTTCTTTGGTTAGTGATGGATCTTTTTTTAGGACACTTTGCCATAACGCTGGCTCATCAAAAGAGACCAATGAATTATCGGTACTCATCTTCTTATAGCTCCAAAAATTAAAGCCGATTTGCCACTCATGGAATAGTTTAAACGCACCACTGTACCATAGCAAATAGTGTTCTCCTCCTTCACCCATGATCAGAGGAATATCAAGTTTTTCTCTAATGTCAAGATAGGGTTGAATCGACTTAGTATCAAAAGGTGACCAGTACTTATGGAAATGAATCATCGAATTATCATCCAAAAGTCGATCAAACACATCCACTTCCGTTGCCCAATGAGTTCCTTCAAGCTGGATCATGTGGTAAGGATCCACATTTCGAATGCCCTTAATGATTTTTTCATATAAAGGAACAAGTTTGTCATTATACATCTTAAAGTGATTGGGTAGCGGTTCATTGAGTAAATCATAGGCTGCAACAAACACTTCATCTTTATAGCGATTAGCTAAAAATGTCCAGAGATTAATCGTCTGTTTTTGATAGATTTCATTCACAAACAAATCAGGATGATCAGCTTTTGAGTTATCAATGTTCGCCCCTGTTTGACCACCGGGTGCTCCGTGGAGATCTAAAATCACATAGACTTCATGGTCATGACACCAGGCGATGAGTCGATCTAAGAACCTAAATCCTGAAGCTTTGGGTTTAAGTGTTTCTTCAGTTTCACTTTCTTCGAATAACACGGCATAATCAAAAGGAACTCTGACCGAATTATATCCCTCGCTTTTGATCCATTTGATATCTTCTTCAGTGATGAATCTATCACGAAAGGCTTCCCAAAATGTATCAGAATCCTTTTTCCCGAGAAGTTCTTCTGTCCATGCATAAAAGTGTCGTGGTCGATTGATCTCACGCACACTTTTAAACATATATCCCTCAGGAAGTAACCACCCATTTAAACCTACACCTTGCAAGATCAAAGGTCGTCCCAGATGATCTAGTACATATTGATGATCTCGTCTAACAAATGATGCCATTATTTAATCGCTCCTTCAGAAATGCCTTTAATGATATACTTCTGCAATATCAAGTATAACACGATAATGGGTAGCATCGCCAAAATCAAGGTCGCTAAAATCTTGCCCCATTCATTCGTGTAGGTCCCAAAGAAACTACCTACGGTTAACAAAATCGTATGGGTTCTCATATCGGTTAGCATGAGTAATGGTAATAAATAGTCATTCCAAATCCATAACGTGTTTAAGATCACGATGGTCGATGTGATCGGGGCGAGAAGTGGTAAGACAATTTTGACAAACATTTGAAATTGATTACAGCCATCAATCAATGCAGCTTCTTCAATTTCTAAGGGAATGCTTTTGGTAAATCCATGATAAAGAAATACTGCCATCGGCGATCCCAGACCAATATAGATTAACGCTAATCCCCATAAGGATCCTTGAACTCCAAGATCACGCGATACTTTGAGTAAAGAGATCATGATGGAGTGAAAGGGGATCATCATCGAAATTAAAAAGATCGAAAAGATGATTTTACTTAGTTTCGTCTTTGTTCTCGATAATTTATACCCTGCAAGTGCAGAGACAAACACAAGACCACTGATACTCATCACAACCAGTTTAATCGTATTCCACAAACTCTGTAAATAATCGGTTCGCTCATAGGCTTTCGTAAAGTTTTCAAATGACCACGATTCAGGAAGTGCAATGATATTGCGAAAGATTTCACCATCGGTTTTAAACGCATTCAACAATGCTATCAAAATCGGAAAAATCATGAAAAGTCCAATCAATGACATCAAAAAAATTTTAGAAAATCCTAATCCATGTCGTACGCTTTTCTTGATCATACTTCCACCTCTTTTCGCTTCATAAAGCCAAGTTGGATGAGTGTGATCACTGCGATTAATAAGAATAAGATCATTGCTTTCGCGCTGGCATACCCATATCGATTTTGAAAGTGGAATGCCTCATTGAAGATGTTTAAAGAAACGACTTGTGTTGCTCGACCGGGTCCACCTCCGGTTAAGGCATAGACCTGATCAAAGACTTTAAATGATGAGGATAAAGAGATAAAGACACCAATCGTAATCGCATGAGAAATCATCGGTCTGACAATGTGGATAAAGACTTGAAACTTATTCGCCCCATCGATGGTTGCCGCTTCTTTCAGTGCCATAGGGACATTTTGCAACGCAGCAATATAAATCACCATCAAATACCCTACGCCACCCCATAAGGACAAAATCAAAATACTATAAAAGGAATACTTTGGATCCCCAATCCATGAATGTGCTAAAAAGGATAGCGATAAGTTTTCTGCCACATAGGGGATAAGTCGTGTAAAGATAAACACCCAAATAAATCCTCCAATGATCATCGAGATCATGTTGGGAAAGAAATAAAGGGTTCGAAAGATCACTTTACCCTTCTTGAGTGATTCAATCAAGAGGGCCAATCCCAGCGCAAGTCCATTCTGCAAGAGGACCATATAAAGCACATATCTCGCTGTAAAAAGTAGCGAATCGATAAAATACTCATCTGTCAGAAGCTCTTTGTAGTTTGAAAACCCTACATAGTCAAATGTAGGGTTCAAACCGTTCCAATTGGTGAGGCTATAATAGATTCCCCCCACCGCTGGAACCAAAACAAAGATCGTATATAGAAGGAACGCTGGGAATATAAAAACAATCAAATACACATTAGGAGGTAACTTTCTTTTCATGTCTATTCCCGCTTGTTTTAATTAATTACCGATCGCAGTTGCCCACGCTTCATCAATAGCCGCAATCACTTCTGCTTTGGTCTTATTACCGACATAATATTCTTGTAACATGACGGCTGTTTCATCGGTGACACCATTGGGAAGTGCTTTTTCCAAGTATGCTTTTCCATCTTCAACGTAGCTCATTGCTTCGTTGATCCAGGGGAATGCTTCAAAGGTATGCACGGTTGCAAGTGGATTAAACTTTAATTCTTCAAAGAGTGCTGATGATTCTTCAGCATCTAAAATATAGTTCACAAGTTTCTTCGCTAAATCTTTATGTTCAGACGTTGGAGAGACTGCTAAAGAAGTTGAAGTAGATAAGTTGATCATCGTTGTATTCGCATTATCGGTTACAGGAAGAGGTGCGACACCAAAGTTGATATTGGGATTAACCTGTAAGATACCTTCTGCCATCCAAGGACCTTGTACCCACATGGCTGCTTTACCCATTGCGAAATCTGCAGAACCTGAGGCACCACCAACTTCAAATGGATTTGCCGTACCATTTTGCATAATTAAATCAATAATTCCAAAGACTTCATCGATATCTGCATAAGATCCTGTGCCTGCATTCATGTTATCAATGAAATTTACTTCTTCAGAATTGATCATGCCACCTAACGCAAGTGCCATCATGAGTTGAGGAATCCATGATTCTTGAAAAGCGAGTAGGAAAGGTGTTTCATCATTTTGATTTAAGACATTGACCACGTTTTCCATTTCGGTTAATGTCATAGGAGGTGTTAACTCATATTCATCAAAAATATCTTTGTTGTAGAGGTATCCCCAAGCAAGTGATTCCATCGGTAATGCGACGACCTTACCATCATAGGTGACTGAATCCAACACACTTTCATAAACAACATCAACGAATGGTTCATTGCTTAAATCTTCTAAGTAACCCGCTTCATAAAAGGAAGGGATATCAGCGATCGCATGAAGGGTGAAGACATCAGGTGCATCATCAGACGCCAATCTTGCTTTTAAGAGTTGTCCTGCAGTATCACTACTTGGCATTTCTAAATTGATCGTTAAAGCGATGTTATCTTCAACGAGCACTTTTTCAATAAACTTATCGAAATAATCTTCGAATTGTTCTCTAAATCTTGGAAAGCTCATGAAGACACTGAGTTCAACTTCTTCAGGGGCTGTCGCTTCTTTATTTTCACACGCACTAAGACCCAAGAAAAGAGTAACGACAAATAAAACCATCAATAATTTTTTCATACTTTTCTCCTTTTTTTCTTTCATTATAGGTCTAAAGCGCTTACAAATCATTCAACAATATTGACGACCACCATTACACAATATTGATATTTTGTTGTGATGCGTATTGGGATGGTGTCAAATCTGTATATTTTTTGAAAATCTTATAGAAATAGTGAATATACGTGAATCCAGACATCGCACAAGCAATTTTAGGTGATAGTTTTCTCGAACCCAAAAGTTGTTTGGCATACATGATTCGTTTTTCATTAATGTAATCCGTTAATGTTTGTGCGGTGTGTTTTTTAAACAAACGACTCAAGTGTTCTTTACTGACAAAAAATGTTTTTGCTAGATTATCTAACGTTATGTTTTGTGTATAGTGGGTATCGACATAATGGATAACTTTTTCAATATACATCTTTCCCTTAGTCTCACGATGTTTCATCAATGTCACGAGAAGTTTGATCTCTTCTTCTAATCGCTCTAGTGGTTCTTGAATGTCATCTAAAGCATGAAAAGCCTCACTTTGCATGGGAGCTAGATGCGTTTTAATGAACTCATCTTTCAAATAATTTAAGTCCATAAGGATATAGTTTTCTAAGTTTTGACTTGCCGATTCCTTTGCAATCCTCTTTTTAATCTCATCAAGCACTTGAACTGTTAAAACTTCATCTTCATCGACAATCGATGTGTAGAGCTGCATTCTTAAACTTAAATATTGAATAAATGACTTATTGGATTCAAGTTCACTGACGAGTTGAAAGAGGTGTGAGGATACATCTTCTTTTTTGATTAAGGACAGTGCTTTACTTACTGCATTTTCCAAATCTGTCTTGATAATCGGTTTGAGTAAGTAGTCAATCGCATTCCCCTTAAGAGCTTGACGTAAATAGTTAAAATCATCATATCCGCTCATGACGATTATTTTAGTTTTGATGGTAGGATCTAAGTTTTCAATCAGTTCAATTCCATCCATAATGGGCATCTTCATGTCCATAATCATCAGATCATGAGGTTCTTTCTTTAGACTAGCTAAGGCTTCTTTTCCTGTTTCAGCTTCATGAATAATCGTAAAATTCAAGCTTTTCCAATCAATGACCTCTTTAATTAGACGTCTTGACCACATTTCATCGTCAACAATGAGTAATTTATACATGGGCTTCACCTTGTTCTACTTTAGGTATATGGACACGCACCATAAGTCCTCCCCCCTCCTCTGAAGATAGACTTAAACCGTAGTCTTTCCCAAAGAGGAGTTGAATGCGCTGATGAATATTCGCGAGTCCTATGCCCGTCGATGAAGGGTTATCATCCAATAGGAATGGATTTCCTTCGTGGAGTGCTTCATTGATTTTATTTAGTTCATGCTCGTCTAATCCTTTACCGTTATCTCTAATAGTAATCCATATACTGTCTTCAACCTTAATCTCCAGAGAAATCTTCCAACGAGCCTCAATGGTTTTAAACCCGTGCTTAAAACTATTTTCGATAAGCGGTTGTAAAGTGAATTTAGGAATATAGTAGTCTAGATTCTGGTCAGAAACGATTATATCACTATCAAATCGATTGACAAATCGCTGTTTTTGGATAGATAAATAATGATTAACATGTTTGATTTCATCTCTTAATGTGAGTAAATCAACATCGTTTTTCAAGATATATTTCATCATTTCTCCCATCGATGATGTCACTTGATAAATAGGGGTTGCATTCATGCTTAAAGCCATCCCGCCAATCAATTGGAACGTGTTATTCAAAAAGTGCGGATTCATCTGAGACTGAAGCGCTTTGAGTTCAGCCGTTTTTAACTCTAGGTTTTTGATATACTTTTCATTGATCAAACGCTTAATCGCCTCAGACATATCATTATATCCACGTTCAAGTTCTGAAATCTCATCATAAAAATCAGAACTTACCGAGATTTGATCAAGTGGTGCGTGTTGCATGTTTTTCACGATATTTGATAAGGGTTGACTAATTCGATTGGAAATAACAATGGAAATAAATACTGATAGTGTTAAGGCAAGTAACCCAATACCGACCGTAATTAATTGAAGGGGAACGAGTGCTTGACTGATAATCGATGCTGGAACAATCTTTAATATCGTCAATTCACGAGATGATGATGTGGTTGCCCAAATGAGTTCATCATCCACAGTGGTTGATAAGATGTTTTTAGGTGTAATGTCATCTTTTAGGGCATGAACGTAATCATCCACCGACGGTAATGCCTCATCGCTTAGTGAAATCATGGATTCATTAAGCAACAGTGATTGACTTTCTTCTGATGCTAAAATCTCATCAAATTTGTTAATGACAAGTTCATTTAATCGGAAAGCAATCCCACCTGTGATTTCTTGATCTTCAAATCGATTGATGCTATGAATAACATATGGTACATCGGCATAGGTGACGAACATCACACCTTCAGGTTGATTTTCTAGATAAGAAAAAATGGTATATTCGATGCCAAGATCGTAAAATGTTCCTCCGGTTCGATAATTCAATATGCCTAAGTGCTCATTGGTAGCCTCATAGATCATAATTTCATCAATGATATTCGCGTTGGAATAGAGTACCTGATTAAGTGTGTCGATAACATAACGCTTGTTTTGTACTTCATTGGTATCGTTATAACTCATCGCGGTAAGTAATGTATCATTTAGTCTAAGTGTATAAAAAGTATCTCTGATTTGTTCAATGATGGTATCTGCATACTGATAAGCCCAAGACATTTGGGTTTCTTGGGTAGTGATAAATTCGCGCCGAAGATTTCGACTCAAATAAGTGAGTGTAAATATTGATAGCAATATGATAGGGATGATTGAAATCCCAATCATTGCCCAAATCATCCGTTTTTTAATCGTTTTCTTTTTCATAAGATACCTCGCTGAGATTAAATAATATACCTATGATGCATTAGTCTTAGTATAACCTCAGCATGTATCCATGTCAATGATGGTCATTAGTCTATCATCATCCGTCATTCAAATAAAAAAATAGCATGTCATCTGACATGCTTTTATTCATTATATCGCGATATAAAGATTCATGATCGTGCCTGTCATCGTCTCTACTTTCTCTTCGAAACATCCAATCCTTAAATCACCACGATAATGATACGATTCATCAAAGGTCTGCATGAGCTTTTTCCATCCCATAGGAATTCTGATGAATGGATCTTTGAAGGGATCATCAATGGTTAACATTAAGTAATTTGCTTGTGGCATGATCAATTTCATTAGTTCTTGATCATCTGTTTGCTCAAACTCATGTTCATTTACCACTAAAAAATACTGATAACCGCGTAGCCCTTTCTCTTGTTCTTTTTCTGATGTTTGTGCATCGATACCAATTTCACTCTGGGGATTAATCTTGTGCTTATGCTTATACGAAGTCATAAAATCGATACTATCATTTTCTGGTTCTTTACTGATCACTTTCTTTCCAATCGCGTAAAATGGATGGATGGTGACTGTTTTAATCTCTGATAAATACGGGATCATTTCTATTCCTTTCTCTTCATTGAGATGAATTTTTTCAGGGAGAACATAATGGTCGTGACGGATTTTTGAAGGTGGTGTTTGAAAAATCGAACAAAATGCACGTCGAAAACTTCTTTCTGATTGATATCCATATTTGATGGCTAAATCAAGAATTCTTATCCCTGAAGAAAGTTCTGTGCGCGCGACTTGCATTCTTCTGGTCTTTAAGTAATCTGTCATTGACATCCCTGTACAAATATCAAAGAGACGATGGAGATAAAATCTCGAATAACCCAACGAAGTTGCGATATCATCGACATTGATATCTTCATCCATATGAACTTCAATATAATCAATCACCTTTTGAATCGTCTGCTTTTTCATCAATTACTCCCTTGAATGATCCTAGTATAATCCACGAAGGATAAAAAGAAAGGACATTTTGTGCACAAATGTCATTCTTTCTTTTTTTGATGATGTTGTTCAATGATGCGTATTTTATCTTCACGCTTCATTAAAGAATAATAGCGATACCACGTCTCAACTTTTGCTAAAAAAATGGGTGTATCATCGAGAGTCATTTCGTCTGTTGGTTCATCCTTAGTCAAGGGAAAATAATACTCATTTTGCTCACTCATGATGGAAAAGCCTGCCATGATATCAAGATCAATACCATCAATGGTATATTCCAAAAAGACTCTAGTTCGATACTGCTCATTTCTTGGTCTTTCGATACAAGGGTATGCCTTAAGAATCTCTTTCACTTTTTCAACATCGTCCAATGAAATCATCAGATCAATATCATGAAAATGATCAACATACCCACGTAAGTAAAGCATACAAGAAGCCCCTACATTCCAATGAATCTTGTGTTCATTAAATACTTTGGCAATCATGATTAAGACGTTAAGTTTATCATTCATAAGATATACCTCTTAATGGAATCCTGGACTTTCCAAGGAATGGTGAAATGATGTGAGATCTTCAATCCGTTCCACAGATATCCAGTTATCCATACTCGCTTGACGTTCAAAAACAAAGGGCTCATTCAGTGCCATGACTTCTTCAACTTCAATGATACACAAATAACGCTTACCCGAAAGTTGAATAATCTGTTCTTGACTGAGTCTAGACTCTAATAGATGATCTTGAATCATCGCTTCAGATTCTGCAGGATCTAATGCGGGAGAATTGATCACAGATTTAACGACACCGATCGCTTTAATGGTTTGTTTCCCGTCATTTTCGACAAAATAGAGAACTTCGCCTGGATGAACACGACCGTAAGGAAGTTTTCGTCCTTGAGCACCACGAACTATCTTTGTTTTATCATGTCGAATCAGTTTATTCAGTTCATCTGCTTTGTGATCGCAGTAGACAAGATGGATCATACCTCACTCCTCCTAATGTTCATATTATAACGTAATCGAACTTAAATAATCTATACTCTTTCCCATAGAAAATCACTTTTAATCAAAATAAAAAAAGGAGATGCACATGAAATGAGGTGCATCTCCTTGCTTTAAACAATACTTCATTGAAAACTTATCTTGAAGTATTGTGAACATATGATTGATCAATCATCCTATGACTGATCTTCGTCATCTTCATCATCATCTGAAGATGATTCAACATGTTGACTGATTAAATCTCTGAAAATCTTTTTGACCTGCTCAGGATCTAAGAAGGGAATGCAATGTGCAGTGTCAAAATCAGGTAATTCACCACGCTGAGCGGCTTCAAAGATTTCCTGAACTTTAGTTCTGCTGATGAACGGCATGGTCTTTTGTAAGGTTTTAACGTCTTTCTTTGCGATGAGTTCAGTCACTAAGTCGTTGAGCGTTTCGTGATCTAGAAAGGGAAAAAGCGTTTCAAGTCTAACATTTTTGATTTCACCAGAGATCACTTCTGATGCTACTTTTTTTAATTCCTCTTTGTCTAAAAAGGGTAATAAATGGGTATATTTCATATAAATCCTCCTCCTATTTGTGTTTCTTTGAATGAATCATCATCTTCTCTTCGGGTGTGAGTAAATGAATGATTGGATCGATTTGATGATGCATTTTTTTCGACAATATATTGGCTAGCAGATATGTTCTCTCATCAAAACTTAGCATTGGCCAGAAGCTAAGTAAATCGAGATGTATTTTCAAACTGAGCCATTGATCCAACATCCCTCTTCGCTCGCTTTCACTCAGTAAGTAAAAGATATGTTTGATATGGGTATTGAGATCTTTAGATTGTAAAAAGTGATAAATCACTGATTCTCTTGGATATTGCATAAACATGGTTGCATAATCATTATCCTTCAATTCAGAACCATCCACTAAATAATCAATACTTACTTCAAAAAGTTGGGTCATGGAGACGAAGATATCCATACTGGGGATACTTTTCCCCATTTCCCATTTACTGACTGCTTGTCGCGTCACGAAGAGTTTTTCAGCAAGGTCACTTTGGGTCATGCCTAACTGTTTACGTTTTTCCTCAATCTTTTTACCAATCATTTCTAGATTAAGCATAGAGACCCTCCTTACACTTTTAGTATATGCCTGGGTGTTTATTTTGGCAAGCAACCCATGGTTGCATGTGATTTTTCATCATTGCACGACTTCATGCTTTACCTATGAAAAAACGGTAAACCCATGATGGATTCACCGTTTTATATTAATTGACATTAATCAATAGACTAACACTATCAGATGAGTTATTGATCGCTGATAACACTTGAATCGATACATCGATCGTTCCACCTTGTTTCCATGTATAAGAACTCATGTCAAACACACCAGATCTTAAGACATCAGTGAGCCCTAAGGGACCTCCCATGCTCGGTAAGGATTCATTCTTATCAACCTCTAAAACCTCAAGAATAAAATCAGAGGGTCCGTCATTGTTGTACATGAAGTAACCTTCCCAAAATGTTGCATTACTGAAGATTCTCGCATCTGCATGATAGACAATCACTGCGGCTTCATCTAGGACATAATCATATCCTTGATAAGCGTCATAAAGTCCTTCAGGTGTATAGAACATAATAATTAAGAATTCATCGAAGGCATTGCCATCATCAAAATCAGTCGAGCGGTAAGGAACAACAATCGCGCTATTCAAACCATCCTGATCCAAGCTATACGATTCAAGCTCAACTTGATAAGATCCTTCGACCGCGATCATCGGTTGTAGCCAACCAAAGAGCATTTTATGAAGTGGATCATGATCACCGTTATTGATATCCATCATCCCCATCCCACCCGTGGGACCATAGTCGTGAGTGTATGAATAGAGATCCACAGCACCCATAAGATGTCCGAGTTCATGAATGTAGGTTTCAGCATTGACAACGAGATTAGACGCATTAGGCAGTAAGTCGGTTAAGAAATTGTAACTTGCCCACATGTAGTATTCGAAACCTTTTCCATCAAGTGTGCTGATTGATGAACCTTCGCCATATTGTGCAGCATAAACCCATGCCCACCAAGGCTCAACATCATATTCATAATCTACTGAGTAAATGAAGATGACAGAATCGATGAGTCCATCTTGGTTCGAATCATATTGACTATAATCAATTGTTCCATTAAGACCATTTAATGCTTCAACAATGGCATATTGATCGCCATCGCCACCAAAGCTTTCATAGTAACTTCTAGGATTTGGAGTGGTGAACTTTGTAGATATCACAAAATTCAAATCGAGTTTTCCAAAACTGCTTTGTTGATAAAAACTCGATACACTTTCCCATCCCGTGGTTTCTTCTGTTCCGTTAAAGACGAGATCGAGTTTCGCTAAATAATTCGAAGGGAATGGTGTCCCATTGATTTCAACAGGAATGACCAGTACATCATAGGTTCCGGTTGAAGGTAATCCAGATTTTCCAAACTTTAATTCTTCATAAGCATTGATGCTTTGTCTTTCCGATAGATCTAAAAGATCCACTGTGTCAATGATGGGATCAAATGCCCAAATACGCATCTGGATAAGACCTTGATCGTGATAAAAATAGACAGCATAAATTAAATCTTCATTCACTTCATACGTATAGACATCAAAGCCACGCTGAAGAGTTAATTCAGCATTATACACAAATCCTTTGGAAATGAGTGATTGTACATAGTCATTCATGGTTTGTTCAACATCAGCGACATCAAGTGCTCCCGTGATCGCATATTCTCTAAAACCTACATTTTGAATGATCAAATCAGATGCACTATCAAATTCAGGGATCAAGGTATCGAGTGAAGGTTCTTCCAAGAGTCCTTCTAGTTCAACGATCATTTCATTCCATGTTGGATAGGTAACTTCAGCAGTTGATCCATAGAGGTTAACCTGATAAATCTTAAACTGTCCACCATTATTGGATGAATTCCCCGAACCAGTAAAGAGTAGTCGAAAGTGTGAAGATTGTACGTTTTCAATCGTAATCAATACTTTATCACTTGATAATTGACTATAGAAATCACCACCAGCAAGATCCACCCAAGCACCATTATCGTAAACTTGAAGTTTCGCACCTAATAGACGACTTGAGAAGCTATCACGTGCTTCAATCTCAAAGGAAATAGAATCTATTACTTTACCCAAAGTATCAATTTCAAGATAGGCTAAAGGATTGCTTATGGTAGACACATCGGCAGCAAAGATAATCCCTGTGGATAAACCTGTAGGTGGACTTGAGGTAATCGTAGCGATTTGGCTTCCCTTGACTAAAACTTTATCTCCTGAACCTGTAAAGTCTAAGAAAACATCAATATTTTCTCGATAACTTGATGCAAGTGATGTTAGTGTGCTCTGTAGATCAAATTGGTAATAGAGTCCATCCACTGGGTTCTCGTCACCCGAACGATCGCCATAGATACCAATACCATACACGATATCTCCTGGATATGATTGATCATCCGCGTAAACATACAAGAAATAATCCCCAATGACCCATGATTCTTCAACAGCATCATAAGTTAAAAGCATATCCAAATCGTCCATATAGGCATCAGAATCCGCTTCTGTCCAATCGAAGATGTCAATATAGACTTCGAAAAATGATTCTGAACTGTAATCCAAAATAAGGGATTCATCCGAGGTGAAAGGTGGCATCATGTCGTAAAGATCAAAACCG
Source organism: uncultured Acholeplasma sp. (assembly GCA_937868795.1). GTDB lineage: Bacteria > Bacillota_I > Bacilli_A > Acholeplasmatales > Acholeplasmataceae > Peloplasma. Next base: position 14,452 of record CALMNM010000058.1, on the reverse strand, counting down.
AAGATCGCGTTTAACTCGGTTGGATCGAATGGATTATTATTCTCAGTACCCTCTTTATCACCATAAATACCAACACCGTAGACGATATCAGGGGTATAACTTTCACTATCTTCGTAAACATATAGATAGAACGAACCCAAAATCCATGATTCTTCAAAATCATCATAGCTAAGCATCAAATCAAGTGCATCCATATATGCATCAGCATCGTCACTTGTCCAATCGAAAAGATCGACATAAACTTCAAACCATGTGGTATCACTGTAGTCTAAGACGAGATAATCATCGGTTTCAAGAACAGGAATTTGTGAATAGATGTCAAATCCAAAGAGATCGTTTAGGTCTTTGGGATCAAATCCTGATATTTCGATCAAGGTTTCTTGGTAGATTGCTATATACTCTTGATCCTTAGTAGCAATCCCTATTTCTGGTGTCCATCCAATAAATACATAGGTGTATTCTAACGTATCAGGTTTGGTCGGAGTATCACCATCATAAGTAGGGAGTTGGCCTTCAGAGATCAAATCGGTTTCTAATATGGTTCCATCATCATTTTTAAAGGTGATGGTATAGATGGTGGGTTCTACGATGATGTCTTCCCACTTCGCGTAAAACGTTAAATCACCCGTTGTTCCTAAAGCCACTGAGGTGATAGGTGTAACCCACGTGTTCTCGAGATACCACCCTAAAAACGTCGATCCATCTTTAGTTGGTGATAACACATCAAATTGATCTTCAATGGTATAGGATGCCTTTTGTCCTGCGGGATTTTGTCCTCCGTCAAGAACATAGTCAATCGAATACGTGATGATATTCCACTTTGCATAGAGTGTTATTGTATCCTCATCTTGTATATCATTTATGAGCGAACTACTAAATTCATCACTTAACTCGCTATCGATAAACCAACCCGCAAAAAGATATCCTTGTTTTGTAGGATCATTGGGCATCATAATGACATCGTCCCCTTCAATGACCATATCAGAAACAGGTGTTCCTCCATTGGTATTAAATTTCAATGTCAAGGATGATGTGGTTTGACATGCACCTAAAAAAAAGAGTGCGCTTAATAATACGAAAATCACTTGAAATTTCTTAAACATAATTAACCTCATCCAATTCTTAATGTAGTTGAATTATAACATAAATTTATAACAACATCGCAATATTTCACTATTCACTTAATAAATTCATTTTATCATATAAATCCATACAAAAACATCCACCGGTTTGCGATGGATGTTAGTCAAAAGATTATTATAGATCAATCGATGAAATCACTTGAACAAGTTTTAATAGATGCTTTTTATGTCTCTCATCATTTTCATCGATTTGTTTGGTTACTTTGGGAATCAATTTCATCTCTTCACAAAGGATCGTTAAGAATCCATTTTGTTCAAGGAAGATCACATCTTTGAACCCCAGGGACAATAATTTTTTTCTCAACAACTTTAAATTCTCATCAAAGGGGCCATTAATCGCTGTATCTTCATCTATCGTCTCAGGTTTAGGAACCATGAAAAACCCCTTCATTTTTTCACTTAAATCCCATTTTCTAACATAGAGATCAGAAGATATATTCAATTTGGTCAAAATGAGATATCCTGAAAAATCTGTGGCTTGTGAGGTTCCTTTACCGGTGGATACCTGATGGGTATATCGCAACGCGTGAAGATGAAGATCATTTGTGATATCGGATAATGTATAGTAATAGTGTTCAGTTGCATATTGAGGAATCATGGGATGCGTTAAGTAGCGTGAGTCTTGCATATTTTTTGAAGTCACTGAAAAGCTATTTGAATGTTCATACGTCCAGGTTTCAATTTTCTTTTGCCAAAAACCTTCAACAATGAGTTCTCTCACTTGCATATCACTTTTTGTCGCTTTTACAGCAAAAGCGATAAGAAACCCAAATTCTACGAAGAATAACACAAAACCGGTAATAAATAATACAGGAATCAATGAAAGTCCTGCATCGAGTGTCGCTCCAAGGATGATCAGTGTGATTGAAATTAGAAAAAGAATCCCAGCCATTTTGAGATATTTAAAACGATTCAGTTTCTTTATTTCATGATAAATATGATTTGTCATGATCACACCTCTTTCATATTATATAGGATTCATTTAGAAGAACACAAACAATAGATAACTTAAATTAGAATGTCAGTTTGACTAAGAGTGTTCGATTAAATAGACGAATGATCGCACCACTCAACGTGACTGTCATGATAGTTCCTAAACCAATCCCAGAAATAGCACCTGAGAAAAGTCCAAAAGCAATTGCGATTCCAAATGCGATACCGTAAGTGAGGTTTGTCCCCCAAAAATCGCTTTTTAAGCGAACTTGCATCTGATATAGAAACACATCACATGGGTGAACAGCAATGAGAATTTTTAAATGAAGAGCAATGGCATAAAGAAGGATACATAAACCAAAGAAATTCATGATCACTCGAAAAACTAAATCCCACGACTTGATGAAGGATAGCCATCCGATAAAAACATCTGATAGCATTCCAAAAGATACCAAAAACCCCAGCGATAAAATAATATCTAACAAATGAAATCTACGACTCAATGCGATAGCAATTCCAAAAAAGAAGAGCGCTAAGAGAATGAATGCAGTTCCAAAGGAAAGATGAAAAAATGTGCCTAGATTAAACGCAGCACTACCCCAGGCTGTTAATCCCATGTCTGAGTTGACCATGAGGGCTGTACCTAGGGCATTTCCTAAAACAGAGATCATTAAGTAAACGAGTTTTTTTGTCATATATGCCTTTTTATATCGTTAATTCATAGGATACACATGCTTATGTTGTGGAAACTTCATGGAAAACGAGCAGATTTCCATCTTGATCATAACCACAAATCTTGCCTTTTGAAATAAACATATTAAATAATGGATTTCCTGGATAACTCATGTTGAGCTCTCCATCTACCACTTGATAACTGCCGATATAATCGCTAGTTTGTGTCTGACCATCAGCAGTAATACTCCATGATTCAGCATATGTACCTGTTTCATAAAACGTAATTCGGTAATAGTTTAAAGTATAAGGAAAATTGCCTATAAAAACGGATGCTTCAAATTGACCATCAAGTAATTCTGATAAATCATTTTGTGACTTATTTTGGATATATGTTGCACGATCTTGATTTCGTTGATTGATCTTATTGATCTCTGTTACGTATTGATTTAAAAAGAGGGCAAGGGCACTGGTTAAGTCAGGTTGTGAGATGACGCCAGCAGCAACCCCTTGTCTAAAATAATCAATTAGTAAAGCTAAATCGTCGATGTACGCATTCTTGATGGTTAGCATACTAGCTTCTCTTAACTGTTGAAAATCAAGTAACGTTTCATCAAACGCATTTTGGACAAATTTGATCACATCTGATGTACTTTGATCGAAGAAGTCGTTTTCTATTTGTGTGCTATTGAAATCGCTATAGAGATCATACATTTTTCCCATAAAACGAGAAAGTTGATTTCCCTCAATAGTTCTTAACTCCGCCAAGCGAACCGATTGTTGATCTATCACGACGCAACCCACTTCAATTGCGGATAAATGATCCTCTAGAATTTCTTTGACTTCTTCTTGATACCCAGGATTAGCCGTACTTTCGGCAAATAACGCGATGACATTTTCATCCGTTAAGATATCAATATACCCTGTTTCTACTGCGGTATCAATGATTAATCCTAAAGCATTTTCGAGTGCTAGACCTTGGAGGTCTATATCAGCTAATAATATTTCAGCATCCTCATTGAGTGGTGCATAGTGGGTGATTGATCCTTCTTGATCTAAGAACATATCAATCTTTGGATTCATGACAAGTGAGACATATTGATATTCAACAATCTCATCATTGCCACAGGCAGAAAGTAAGATGAGTAATATGGTTCCTAGTGTCATAACAAACAAACGTTTCATCATTATCCTCCAATACTTAGATTACCTAAAATCATTGATCACTTCTAAGTTAAAAAACAAGATCAGTTGTTTACATGCGTCATTTTGTCTTGTTATTAATTTATGTATTCTTGTTTTTATTATACAAGAATTTACCTACATACATCGTATTATTTCCAAAATATAATAAGTAGTCTGTCTATTTATAATCTTAATCACTTCTTTTGCAATGCATCATATCCTCTTGTAAAATGATACATGCGAACACCAAATCAAGGAGGATATTATGCATAAAATTATCTGTTTCGCGCTTTCAATACTACTTCTAACTACGTTAGCTGCTTGTCAATTTGAAAACAATGAAGACATGTCACTAACGATCTATACCGAAAGACATTATGATACCGATCAATTGTTATACGATGAATTTACGGAGACAACAGGAATCAAAATTAATCTCGTCAGAGATGAGGCGGATAAACTGATGACACGCCTTCAAAATGAGGGTGAGGATACCGAAGCAGACCTTCTCATCATCGCCGATGCTGGTCGTTTAGGAAGAGCGAAGGATTTAGATTTACTCAAGCCGATCACCTCTGAGGCATTAGAGACTCAAGTTCCTGAAAACTATCGAGATCCAGAAGCTTATTGGTATGGATTAACCATGAGAGCACGTGTCATTGTTTATCATCCAAACCGTGTCAACCCTTCTGAACTCTCGACTTATGAAGCACTCACCGATGAAAAATGGCAAGGACGTATTGTCTCGCGCTCTTCGACTAATATCTACAATCAAAGTTTAATGGCTTCGTTCATCGAATTATGGGGTGAGGATGAAGCCTTATCATGGGCTATCGGGCTTGCTAATAATTTTGCAAGAGACCCTGAAGGGAATGACCGAGATCAAGCCAAAGCAGTCGTTCAAGGGGTCGCTGACTTAGCTATCATGAATACGTATTATATCGGACGTATGCTCTACTCAAGTGATCCTGCTGAAGTAGAAGTTGCCGAGACTATTGGCATATACTTTCCTAATCAAGAGACAACGGGGACACATATCAATGTCAGTGGCATAGGACTCATCAAGCACTCAAAAAATGCGGATCATGCTCTTAAATTAATCGAATTCTTAACAAGTGAAACTGCACAATCTTCGTATGCCAATGCTAATTTTGAATATCCAGTCAATCCCAACGTCGAACCCCATGAATTACTCAAATCTTGGGGAAGTTTCATAAAACAAGATATCCCCTTAAGTGTATTAAGTGAACATAGTACAAAAGCAACGATGCTCATGAACCAAGCGGGTTGGAAATAATAGGTGATGATGTGATGTGGTCCAAACTAAAGACCCATCTTAATATTTTTTCTGTCATTAGTATCATCAGTGGCATTTTGATTCTTATGCCACTCTTTGGTATTCTTTTTGAGCTTACCTCACCTGCGACGCCCGAATGGAATCACATCAAGACGTATTTGCTTGCTGAGTATATTGAAAATACGGTTATTCTTGTACTGTTGGTAGCTACATTCTCAATCCTTTTTGGACTATTTTCTGCTTATGTGATCGCACGGTATGAGTTTAAAGGGAGAAGCCTTCTCGCATGGCTTTTGGTGCTTCCACTCGCGATACCTGCATATATCGCTGGTTATGTTTATGCCGATATGACCTCCTATACTGGAACACTGACTCATGTGTTACGATTACTCGGATTAAGCAATGGATTTAGCATCATGAATATGCTAGGTGCTTCACTCATTTTTTCATTGACACTTTATCCTTATGTCTATCTTCTGTCACTGGCGAGTTTAGCTAGACAAAGTGCTAACTATTTAGATTCAGCGAAACTGCTTGGTGTGAGTCAATTGCGTTCATTTTTCACCGTGACATTGCCACTCCTTCGACCCGCCCTTGTGGCAGGAACCATGCTTGTGGTTTTAGAAACGCTAAACGATTATGGTCTAGTACACTATTTCAATATTCGTGTCTTCAGCTTTGCTATTTTTAATGCTTGGTTCCAATTGGGTGATGTGGTAAGTGCCATACGATTATCTGCATTTTTAATGCTAACAGTATTTATGATAATTTTGATCGAAAGAGCACTTAGAGGAAAAAGAAAATATCATCTACCGACAAAATCTAAGATGATCAAACGAGAAACACTCACGGGTTATAAACAAATATTGATCTATTTCGGATTATCGTTGATCCTTTTGCTTGCTTTCATCATTCCTGTCTCTCAGATGATTTACTATCTCATACTTTCCTTTAGTCATGCATGGAATAATGATATCCTAATCGTCACCATTCAAACCATCACAAACGGAATCATCGCAACACTTGTTATTCTTTTCATTGCCATCTTCATGGTCAACTTTAACCGGATGAAACGAAAGACAACAATCAGTCGCTACTGGACAAAAATATCGAATCTTGGTTACGCGATACCAGGGGCAGTGATCGCAGTTGCAGTCCATCTCTTCTTTGTCAATGTCGATCGCACGTTATCACCCATCTATCGATTATTAAATCCTAACAGTCCCACTTTACTCATTACCATGAGTTTATTCACCATGATTTTCGCTTATGTTTTACGGTTTCTAAGTATCGGGTTTAACAGTGTGGAAAGTCAATATGAAAAAGTGGGTGATCGCTTCACTGAGTCATCCTACATGCTAGGATATTCTAGGTTACGGACCCTATTGAAAGTTGACTTGCCTATGATTTTTCCTGGGTTAATCTCTGCCATGATTCTCGTCTTTATCGATGTGATTAAAGAACTTCCACTAACGCTGATTCTAAGACCCACTAACTATGATTCACTCGCAACCTTAGTTTACGTCTACACCTCAAACGAGATGATCCAAGAAGCTTCACTTCCATCACTTATTCTTATCCTTATGGCATCCACACTGATTTATCTCATCACACACTTTAAGAAAGGGGTATTCTCTCATGTCTATTAATATTCAAAATCTACATTTCCACTATGAAAAGAATCACCCGATTTTTAAAGGTTGTTCTCTATCGATTCATCAAGGGGAGTTGGTTGCTATCTTAGGATTAAGTGGTTCAGGGAAGAGTACGTTACTTCGCTTAATCGCTGGACTAGAAAAACCAAGTTCAGGGACGATCATCATGAATGAGATGACTCTATCATCATTTAACACGTTTGTTGATCCATCAAAAAGAAAAATAGGGATGGTTTTTCAAGATTACGCATTATTCCCTCATTTATCTGTTTATGAAAATGTCGCCTATGGGTTATTTAAACTAAAGCAAAATGAAAAAGAGCCTATCATACATGATATGCTCCAAACCGTGGGTTTACTTGATAAAAAAGATTATTATCCTCATGAACTTTCCGGTGGGCAACAACAACGTGTCGCGCTTGCCAGAAGTTTGGTCGCCAATCCAAAAGTCTTACTCTTGGATGAGCCCTTTAGTAATCTAGATACTGAACTGAGGGCTCAAATAAGAAAAGATTTAAAGACCATTTTAGCAGAACGGAACATCACTGGGATTTTCGCCACCCATGACCTCTCGGATGCGAAAGACATTGCTGATCGTATGTTCATATTAAAAGAAGGATTATTTTTGGAGAAGTCTATCGATTAGGCTTCTTCTTTTTTTACTGCTGTATTGATACCATCATGATAAACAACATATTTGGTATAAAGGAATTCGGTCACGAAATTGGTGATCATTGTTAGGGCTAAAACTAAATATTCATTCCAACCAATCCCAGTCAAAGCATCACCCCACCATGTGGATGCTGGGGTAAACAATAAATAATAGAAGCCCACTTTCAACATGGCGATCGGAATATTATTGGCTGATTTAAAGGTGAACTTTCGATTCAGTGTATAATTCCATAACACACTTAATGTTAAGGCAATTAAGTATGCAGGCCAATAGATGAGATTAGCAATTTCAAATAAAAGCGTAAAAGTGATCGCTTGAATTGCACCTGCTGAGATGGAAAAAAATGTGAATTTGATCATTTGAATAATATTTTCATTTTTAATTTGGCTTTGATTGTCCATGTGTTATCTTCTTTCAGTAAGGATTACTGATTATCATTATAACGCAACAATCAAAGGTTTGTTTACTCTATGGGTGATTTTTGTTGATGTTTGAGTACAACATTCATAATTTCGGTACAAACCGTTTCAACATCACTGATGACACCGATGCGAAACTCACCCATTCGTGTATGGATGATAACTTTCCCATAAGAATAATGCATCATCCGTGAATGTGCTCTTCTTGGAATCGCGGATGTAATTTGATCAAGGGCAATCGTTTCCGTTCTTTTTGTATAATGAAGATAAAGATGATTCTCATCATGAGTGATCATCTCTGAAGGTTTTTTTGATTGCACAATGATGTCAATAACTAAATATACGATGAACAAAGGAACAAAGATGACCAATAGACGTTGAGTTTCATCTGAGTAGTCTCCCTTTAGGTACACCAATATCCCACCAAGTAAACCTAAAATAATCAACGCGAAAACACTATTTCCGATATTCCCAGAAGATTTGACACCTAAAACTTGTTTCATTTTCCCCCACCTCGAAAGTTTTAAAACTTTAATGACATTGTAACATAACATAAAATAGGAATCAATCATGATTTTTTTAAATGGGTTGTGCTAAAATAAATCTATATATCGTATTTGGGGGATATTGACATGTATATAAAAAGTCAACAAGGAGTTTTTGGTTTCATATGTAAAAAATTAAGTCTATTGATGAGTGTATTTTTTATGCTTGTTCTTCTTTTAGGCTGTGGTACGAAAGCAGAGCCAGCTGAAAATCCTTATTTTGAAGATGACACGGAAGATGATTTTGATATCTTTTTTGCTCGATATGAATGGATGATGGAGGAACTAAAAACCTACTATCTATCTACCTATTATTATGACGCATTTATTTATCCATTTGATTATCAAACAAAGGATGGCTACCAGCCTTTACCTCAACAAGCACTTTATACAAAGGAAGATCTTTCAATCAATGATCAGATCATCGATGAAAGACACTTATTTAGAAATTCAGGACTCTTTTATGCTGTTGATAATGATCGTTTTATGTATCTTAGTGTCCTTGAAGATGATGTTGAATGTCAAGAGAACACATATTGTAAAGATGCAGATGGAAACTTCCTTCATTTTTCAACAGATGATGACCGCGTTTATTTTCATTATCGCGTTCAATTTTGGTCAGGTTACATTTATGATTATATGTACTATTTTTCGATAGAAAGAGACAAGCTTCATTTAACATTCCTTCATAAAGTATACAATGAGTACAGTTTAGAGGTTGAAGATATTCATTACGTCGAGTATATCGAAGACGAGATGGAAGTGAACATGATCTATGATGGAGGAATTTTCTTATCACTTTATGACATAGAAACGGGATATATTATGGAAAAAGAACTCATTACTGAGGATCGCTATGGTATTCGTTATTATGATGTGATGAGTGAAATTGAGTATTGGACACACTTCGAAAGTGATCGTGAGACTGATGAATATGTTTTCGCAACTTTCTTCAAGAACCATCGCTGGGCTATCGAAATTGCAAAAAAGAATAATGATATTGATTATCATAAAGTGCGGTTGAACGCTTTTGAGGGATGGGATCAACTTCACATCAACTGGATTGATACCTATCCGTTTGCTGAAGTCACACTTTCAAATAATGGGATAGACATAGAGACCGATGCTTTTGTTCATTTTAATCCTGTACTTGGAGATGTTTTCGTTCAAGAGATCTATATTGATATTAACTCACTCACCTCACAAGGGATTTATTATGAATATGATGATGAGGAAATCATCGAGATTTGTGATAACTTTAGAGTGAGTGTTCCTACTTTAGAATATACCTATAATTTATATCAATCCAATCAGGAATTACTCGATCGTTTTAATGAAAAAACGATGAGTGAGTTCACCTTCCCATTATATTAATCTTGGATAAAAAATAGTAAAAAACCAATCACTTAGAGTCCCTAGTGATTGGTTTTTGCTTAACATGATTGTTACACACCATCCCCCCCATGGTGAGATAACCATCCGACATATGTTTAACTAATCTTGCTGGAAAAGAACTTTCGCGTGTCTGACAAGCTCAATGAATTCAGCACGGTATCCTCGTTCATCTTCTCCTAAAGAGGCAGTTGCTCTTTCGATGATTTGATCAAAATTTGCGCTCTGTTTGTACGCTGAATCTCTTAATAATAACCCAAATTCAACCACACTGCTTGCAAATCTAAAGGTTTCTGAAGGATTTAAGGTAAATGCAGTTGCCAATAGTTGTTCTTCAATTAGCATCGATGTTCCTTCATCGGGATGTTTGTAGCGAATGGCGATATTTGCGAATTCATCTTGATAATTCTCTCCATTGTAGCGTAAGATTTCAGGGAGTTCAGAGGTTTTGGGTTCAATGGATTCATTTGAACTTGCTGGAATAATTTCGTAGAACGCAATCACCACATGTCCAGATCCCATATCCCCAGCATCTTTGGTATCATCTTCGAAATCTTCGTAATCTAACACACGATTTTCATAACCGATTAAACGATATCCCTTCACATGAAGTGGGTTAAATTCGATTTGAAGTTTGACATCTTTAGCGACAGTGACCATAGTCGCTCCTAACTGATGCATAAATACTTTTTCAGCTTCTAAATAAGAATCAATATAATAGTAAACACCATTGCCATGATCGGCTAAAGATTCCATAATGTCATCACGAAGATTTCCTGTACCAAAGCCTAAGACACTTAAGAAAACACCGGATTCTTTTTTCTCTGAAATTAAATCTTCTAACGCACTAACACTGCTGAGTCCTACATTAAAGTCTCCATCACTGGCTAAAATGATCCGGTTATTTCCCCCTTCGATGAAGTTACGTTCAGCCACTTTGTACGCGAGTTCAATCCCTGCACCACCTGCGGTAGATCCACCTGCTTGAAGATCATCTAGTGCCATAAGGATTTCTTCTTTATTGGTAGCGTCACCACCCTCTAATACCACACCAGCTGCACCAGCATACACGACCATCGATATTCTATCTTGGGGTCTTAGTTGTTCTACAAGAAGTGCCATCGCTTGTTTAAGTAAAGGGAGTTTGTTATCAGCAAACATGCTTCCTGATACATCGATTAAGAACACTAGATTCATCCCTGCTGTTTCTTCAAAGACGATGTCTTCTGTCTTTAAACCCACCATCATGAGTTGATGTTCAGTATTCCATGGAGCTAAACTTAATTCTGTATGAATCTTAATCACTTCATTCTCAGTAGGTCCTGCTATATCATAGGTAAAGTAATTGATCATTTCTTCAATTCTTACAGCATCCACAGGAGGGAGTTCTCCACTTTGAATGTAGCGTCTTAGATTAGCATAGGATGCCGTATCTACGTCAGTTGAAAATGTCGATACTGGTAGATCACTGACCGAAATAAAATCATTTTCGATAATTTCTTCATAGGATTCACCCGTTTGATAATAATCCTGATTTCCAGAAGGTAAATACGCCACATTGACATCTTCATAACTTGAACACGCACTTAGCATTAATACACTTATTAGCAATCCGAATGATAATAATTTTCTCATCGTTATTCCCTCACTTTTCTTTTTTCACCTTCATTATAGGGGTAACTTATGACAAACTTTTGACCATCATGTGACAATGTTGTGACAAATCATAGTTGGGCTTGGCGTAAAAACCTTTTTCGTGTTATCATAAAAACAAACCCAAACAAGGGGGGAAGCTTATGAAAATTCTCATCGTCGAAGATGAAAAACACTTAAATGATCTTCTTCATGACTACATCATCGATCAATATCCTATGGCGAAAATCCATCAAATATATGATGGACTTTCCGCGTTAAACATCATCCATCAAGAATCGTTTGATCTTATTTTGCTCGACGTCATGTTGCCACATATCGGGGGATTTGAAGTATGTCAAAAGGTGAGAGAAACCTCAACAGTTCCGATCATCATGCTCTCTGCTTTAAATGATGAGGAAAATCAACTCAAAGGGTATAATCTGGGGATTGATGATTACGTGACGAAGCCTTATAGTCCAAAAATCGTCATTAAAAAGATTGAGGCTGTTTTAGCGCGTTATGACAATACCACACCTGAAGATATGCAACGTTATGGTATCATCGAATATAACTTTGCTAAGTATAAGATCTTTATAAATCATAAGCCTATTGAACTCAGTAAAAAAGAGTGGGAACTCTTGACGTTATTCATTCAAAACATCGGTCATGTTTACACCAGAGAAGATTTACTCAATCTTGTGTGGGGGTATGACTTTTATGGGTATGATCGAACCGTTGATACTCATATCAAACGCTTACGTCAGAAGTTAGGGGACGCTGCTAACTATATTAAGACTGTCTATAAATCGGGGTATAAATTCGAAAAAGACGAATAGAGGAGGATATGATGAGAATCAGCATTTTTGTCAAAACATTCATGATCTTGCTGATCTCTTTTTCGCTTGTCTTCTTCTTGAGTATGTTTTTCTCCTATCGTAGATTTTCTCCTCTTTATATTGAAGAAAATATTAACAGTGTTAAATCATCCATCTTAGACTCCGTACAACTACTTCAAAATGGATCCTCTCTTTCCGATACTTCGCTTGTTGATCTTTCAAGTGAAACATCCTTTATCCGATTTAACAATACAGGGCTTGAAGAAGCGATTGGTCCTAGTTACTTAAGTGAGAACGATGTGGTTGATTTTGTCATTGCCATCTATGATAATCCTGAAACAGTAAAGGATGGCGCGCTCACGTATAACGTAAACTTAATTGATGATATTTACCATATCAACTATATATATCAATTCGAACTCGGTGACTATCTCATTATTTATACGAAAATCCAGTCTTTACAAAATGTCGATCGCGTATTAAACCAAATCAATTTGACCCAATCCATCGTTGTTTTCCTCGCGATAGTTCTACTCTCGGTGGTTATCTCACTTAATATTTCAAGACCCATTAAGCAAATCAGTTTATACGCGAAAGATATATCCGCCCTTAAATTTACAAAAAAACTCACCTTAAAACGTCGGGATGAGTTCAAAGATTTGATTTCATCACTCAATGAAATGACGTTTAACTTGAAGAAATCCTATAGTGAACTCAATGAAGCGAACCGAAAACTTTCTTCTGATATAGATTTTGAAAAAGAACAAGAAGAGAAAAAGAAACACTTGATCATGACCATCAATCACGAAATCAAGACACCACTTGCTGTGATGAAAGGGATGATTGAGGGGATGATCGATGGTGTTGGACGCTATAAAGATCGTGATAAATATTTGAAAGAACTTTTAAACCAGATCACGGTCATTGAGCAGATCACCCAAGACTTCACGTATTCTTTAAAACTTGAAGATAAGATGAAAAAAGGTAATCAATGCCAAACAAGCATCATCCTTCAAGCGTTTGGTCCTCTAGAAGAACTCGCGAAGCTTCATTTAATCAAGATTGATAAAGAGATTGATGATCAGATGATATTGATGAATGACGAATTATTCATCATTTTAACCACTAATCTTGTCAAAAATGCAATTCTTTATAGTCAAGACAAATTTGTTACCATCAAGGGTTATGTTGAAGAAGGTAACTTCATCTTTACCGTCAAAAACAAAGGTGAAATTCCTGAAAGTGAGCTTACCAAAATCTTTGAATCTTTCTACAGAGCTTCTGCAACTGATCCCAAAAAATCAGGTTCAGGTCTTGGATTATTCATAGTAAAACAGATTGCAGACCTTTATGGGTATACGTATAAAATCTTTAATGATAATGGCTATGTGATCGCTAAAGTGATGATTCCGATAAAAAAATAGCATTGTCATGACTTTGACACAAGTCATTGTTAAGATAAAGTTGGATAAGGAGGTGTGTCATGAAAAAATTATGGATGTTAACCATCAGCGTTGTGTTGATCCTTTTAATGTTTGGTTGTGCGATGGAAGAAAATCCTCAATTTGATGAATCTGTTTATGGTCAGTTAACCTATGACTTTGATGCCATGACATTTGCAAACACCTCGTTTGATGATATCTTTTACGAAGTGGGTAATCCATGGGATGACTTCATCATCATGTACAAAACATATTATGGTACTTCAATCGATCCAACCGAGATGGTTGCTTATGAAGCACTGTTTGCAAAATTGATGGATTTGTCGATCGCATCGTCAGTGACTGTAGGGACCATTACACATTATTCATCTGTACAACTCAACACGATTTTGGAAGGTTATGCCATTGATCTCAGTTTAACGGATGTCATCATGTTTAATTCACTTAAGACAATCCTTGATGACTTAAGAACTCAAGAGGATCTAGACATTGTCATCAGTAAGATTAATTATCTTCAATCAAGATTAGCCATCAATTTAACCAATGATCAAATTGAACATCTAAACCTTCTTCAAGATTATTATTTAACAATTCGATATATGGATGATATGTATTTTCTGAGAGAT
>CALMNM010000057.1 GCA_937868795.1 uncultured Acholeplasma sp. | reverse complement strand
CAAATAATGTAAATCTTTTGAATAACACCATTTGTATTTTTATGTAACACTTTAATCCTTTTATAAAAGCATTTATATTCCTTTTATGGATATTTTATATAACACCTTTAATAATATGATATGGAAGATTGTATTCATTATGTATATCATGAATCTAAAAGGAGTGATTCATCCATGACAATACAAATGATTCATCGTAAAAAATATCATTATGTACTCATTCTGTTTGTTCTTATGCTTATCGGTTGTCAAAAAGAACCTATTCCTGATCCTATCATAACTCTTCTTGGAGATATTGAACTCACAGTAGAAGCTGGATCAATGTACATTGATGAAGGTGCGACAGCCATATATGATGGTAAATCCATTGAAACAACGGTTCTCAATGAAGTTGATACCGCACATGTAGGTACTTATACGCTAGATTATTGTGTGATGATCGATGAGATTTGTAAAGGTTTGGTGCATCGTGTGATTCATGTTGTAGATACGACAGCTCCTGAGATATCGCTAACTGCTGCATCACCCATTGTGATAGAATATGGGTCGGCAGATACCTTAGAACAATACGTGATGATCGAAGAAAACCATGATATGCATGAGGATTTAGTTTGGACATTCAGTAAATCTATTGATTATACTACCGTTGGTTCATATCGAGTTTTTTTCTCAGTCACTGATCAAAGTCATAACAAGAGTAATACGTTAACATGCACCATCATCATTGAAGATAATCAAGCACCTAATCTAGCGTTAGCTGACACAGATCCCTTAACACTAGAAGCTGGTTTTGAGTCCTTGCCCTATGATAAATTCATTTTTAGTGACAATTATGATGATGTTGAGCATATTCAACTGATCGTTTCAAGTCAGAATCCAATGATCATTGGTGAACAGATAATTCAAGTTGTTGCTATCGATTCAAGTGGAAATCAAAGTCTACCTGTAGATGTTACACTGATCCTTACCGATGAAACGCCACCCGTGCTCGCTTTTTCACCTCTTGACGATTTTACTCATGAAATTGGATTTCCGTATACTGAAGATTATTTAACGCTTTATGACAATTTTGATGCTTTTGATGATATAAAATTATTCACTACTGGTGAAGTGGATTATAACACGAAAGGGGAGTATATTATGAGCTATTATGCAGAAGATTCTCAGGGCAATGTATCACAAACCATTAGTAAGACAGTGACTGTCGTTGACAGAGATGATTCCTTAAGTGATATTGAAAGATACTTAAAAGATCACACTTCATTGTATGATTTAAATAAATTTGTAAACCAATATTTGTATGATCCTATGGAACAATGTTATCGTGGTCTCATACTCAATCATTATGGGACGTATGATGTTGTTTACTTCTTCTTTTTGTACAATTTTCAAGATGATGTCCATGTTCTAAGAAAAATCGAGTTTGTCAATCCTAATGGCCAAAATCTAGTATTTGTCTTGAATGATGATACTCATGATTATGTTTTTGAAATCCCAGTTAGCTTTGCTAAAGATACCGGACAAATCACGATTTATACATACCCTCATGAAGATTATCAAACTACAGTATCTTCATGGACAGGGATATTTTCATTCAATGGGTTAAGTAATCTTGATCCAAGTCATATGCTAACTCTTGAATTGCATCAAGGTAATTTAAAATAAAAGCCGAACATTATTCGGCTTTTTGATTTTTACTTTCGATATAACCCAAAATGATTCCATCGATAACCTGCTGTAAGATCACTTTTAATCGCGGATATTGTTCGACTCTTACCGCTTGAGGATGATTTCGAAAAACAAAGATAACTCCCGTTAAAAACACGTCAATCCGTGAATGAATAATCAATAATTCTTTATCGTTATAAAGGTTGAGCCTTGGATGCTTTTTCATGATATAGCAGACTTTACATAATGTCTCAGGTGAATTTGAATAGCTTGTATTTGAAGCAACGACATTAAGATAAAAATCAGGATACGTCAATCCGTAGTAAAGAAGATGATTATACCGATCATAGATAGATACTTTTTCAATATCTTCATAACTTTCAACAAAAACACTAATCGCATCTAAAAGTTCTTCTTTTGAGCTAAATTTCTCATAGATGGGCATCACTGATGAACCGATGCGTGCAGCTAGTTTACGCATGGTGATTTTGTTAATCCCCACTTCTATAGCCATTTCGTATGCTGTTTTTAATATCGTATCCTTCGAGTAGATTTTTTTTGCCATATCCATCACCTAATGATATTATAGCAAATATTAACCATTGATTAGATATTTCGTAAATAAATTGGAGATAGATAGATTACTTTGTTCCGAAAAGTCTGTCACCAGCATCCCCTAATCCAGGAATGATATAGGCATGATCATTTAACTTTTCATCTAGACTACCTAAGTAAATATTCATTTCAGGGTAGGCATGTAATATTTTGTTCACACCTTCCATCACACCAATTAAAGAAACGACTGTGATATCTTGGACTTCTTGTTTTTTGAGTTGATGAATCGCTTCTAAGATACTCCCTCCTGTGGCAAGCAGTGGATCTAAAATAAAGACTTTCGCTTGTTGAATATTTTCAGGAAACTTTGCGTAATACAGTTTGGGTAGTAATGTTTCTTTATCACGATACATCCCTATATGGGCAATCTTCAAAGAGGGAATCAAATGTGCGATACCTTCAACCATGCCCAATCCTGCTCTCAATATTGGAACAACGACGACATCTTTTTTCAATTGATACCCTGTGGTCGCAGCAATCGGTGTTTCAACCATAATTTCATCGAGCTCAAAATCACGACTGATTTCATAGACCATGAGTCCTGAGATTTCTTCGACGATTTCCCTAAATTGTTTGGTGCCACAATGTTTGTCACGAATCATCGTCAGTTTATGCTTGATGAGTGGGTGATTAAAAACGTGTAATGCCATACTTATTTTCCTCCTTAAAAAAAGGCGAGAGTTGTCGCCTTTTATTGATAAATAATCGTCCCTGCCTGACCTTTAACCGCCAAGGCAGCATCTTCAAGGCTTGCGATGATCGCTTGCCCATTTTTATTGGCTTCGACAAAAGAAACAGCAGCCACAATCTTTGGCTCCATACTTCCCTTGCCAAATTCTTCGGTATCAATATAATATTTCGCTTCCTTCACAGATAACTTCGAAAATTCAAGTTCATTGGGTTTTCTAAAGTTAACAGAAACACGCTTGACCGCAGTAAGAATGATGAAGACATCTGCCTTAATGAGTTCAGCAAGCTTCGCAGATGAAAAATCTTTATCGATGACCGCAGCAACACCCTTAAGTGTTTCTCCTTTGACGACAGGAATACCACCACCTCCTGAAGCGACAACGATATAATCCTTATCGATTAAGTCACGAATGACGTTCTTTTCGATGATATCGATGGGTTTAGGTGAAGGAACGACGTAACGATAGCCTCGTCCTGAATCATCGACAAAAGGCATGTTGTATTGTTTAGAGAGTTGTTCAGCTTCTTCTTTGGTATAGAAGCGTCCGATGGGTTTACTTGGATTCTTAAAGGCAGGATCATTGGGATCAACCACGGTTTGTGTGACGACGGTTGCTACATCTTTTTTGATGTTTCGTTCATTTAAAGCATTATAAATGGCATTTTGAAGGTGATACCCAATATAACCTTGGCTCATGGCTCCACATTCAGGGAGTGGCATCAATGGGACATTGCCTTTGAGTTCGTTAGCTGTATCAAAGGCACTTTGAATCATGCCTACTTGGGGACCATTACCATGAACCACGACCACATGGTGTCCTTGTTCAACAAGATCAGCCACACTGTGAGCTGCATGTTTCACCAATTCAAGTTGTTCTTGAGCGTTATTGCCTAAGGCGTTTCCGCCTAGAGCGACGAGTATTTTCATACATTTTCCTCCTTCATCATTTTTGCAAATCCTTGGAGTGCTTTTTCAAAACATGCAAGTGGAGGATTAACTAATCCCGCACCTACTTGACCCACACCTGCTTCTTTATGGGCCATACCGGTATTGATGATCGGTAAAATATTGGATTCAACAACTTTAATCATATCAATACCACACGCTGTTGGCATAAAATCTAATGGGGGTAGCGTAAATACTTGGTGTTTGTCTGTGGTGATTTCATGCATCTGTTTGGAAAAATCAAAGGCTTGTGAAACTTGACCACCGACAAATTGAACAATGGCGGGAGCACCACCCATCGCAAATCCACCAATACCAAAGGTTTCAGTAATGGCTGAATCACCGATATCTGGTGCAGCATCTTCCTCAGTAAAGCCAGGGAACATAAGCCCCTTGACATAATTTGCAGGTGCGGTATACCATCTTGAACTGTTGGCAAGTTGAATACCAAAATCAACACCATTACGGCTCATCACAGTGACGACAGTTGAATCTTTGATATACCGTGCACTATCGAGTGCTACTTTCGCAAACGGCATTGATAGATTTAAGAAATAATGTTCGTTATTTTTAATAAATTCGATGACTTCTTTCTTCTTTTGATCTTCTTGTTTAGTCTGTAGGATGTAAGATGCTACTTCTCTTAAGAAAAGAGCGGAAGCTGCTTTGTTTCGGTTATGACATTCATCACCCATATGTAGTGCTTGGGTGACGATGCTTTTCACATCAATTCCACCCGCGATGATCAACGCTTCATTTATCACAGGTTGGAATGTTTCTTCCATCCATTTTAAACGCTTAATGACTTCTGGGCTATTTGCACCATAACGAAGCACTTTTCCTAGGCCTTCATTAATTGTGCAATAGCTGTAATTACGATGGACGATATTATAGATGACATGGACTGGCATCGAAGGCGAAATGATCCCTGCCATCGGTCCGACAGCATCGTGGTGATGTGCACTATCAAATTCAATCGCACCTGATTCTGCAAGTTTGATCGCTTCTTTTTCATTATTCGCTAATCCTTCATAGATCAGTGCCCCAATAATCGCACCTTTCATTGGACCCGCCATTTTTTTAAATTCGATGGGAGGACCTGCATGAAGAATCGTGTTTTTATTCATATTAGGAATGACATCAAATGCTTTTTTAACAGCAATCAATCGTCCTTCAGCAAATTTAATACGAGAGACTGCTTCTTGATTTGCTTTGTGAATCTTTTCCATATAAGGTCTTAATTCAGCGAGTAGATTGAGATTTAAGAGATTTCCTGAAGCAGGTGGGGCCCAATCAAGATGAACGTGAGGAACCCCTTGTTTCTCATAATCTTGAACAAAAGAGGGTGAACCGATATTGATGACTTTGAGTTCTTCTTTAAATAATGTTTTCGTGCTCATCGTTTTCCTCCTTGAACAAGTTCTGCAGCAATCAACGCTGCATGGGCATTGGTTTTGGCAACAAGAACACCAGATTCTTTTAATCGTGTTTCTGCATAATCTAAACCTTGGAAGTCTTGACTAGTTCCACAAACATAGCCCACAAAGGAAAGATATCTTCCCTCTTTTTGAGCCAGTTTTTGTGCTTCTTTGATGGCATCAAGTGTAACACCAACAGGATCTTCATGACTACCTAGTCCAAGTTCAAAATCAAGTAAGATAACTGCGGTTTCAGGATTCTTTGCTTCCTGTAAAATACGATCATTTCGAATGGTAGGTTCAATCATGGGATGAGGTTTTCCTTGGGTGAAAATATCATCGCCTAAATCGACGAGATTATGACCATCACTGACTAAAGGATCATGCATCTTTTCTTTCTCTTTTTTCGCGACATTGCTTGTGATATGGTCCACTTTAGGACGAATCACTGAAAGGGCTTCTGCTGTGAGTGTTCCTCCGCAAAATAGACCTTTAATCTTATTCTGTCCTTTGGTATAATTAGCCTTTTCTTGATCAAGCAGTTGCTTGAGTTCTTGATCAACCAATGTGAGTTCTGGTGTTTTGAGATTGATGAGCGAAAGTGCCTTGGTCGCAGCTTCAGTTAACGTTGAGACAAAATAGACATTGGGTAATGTTTCTTCTGATTTTTGATCGAGTAAACAAACGACGACAGGTTTCGTCACTTGTTTTAAACGAGCCATGATTTTTTCATACACAGAGTGGTGAGGAGGTTTAGAAATCAAAACGATCACTTTCGTTTCTTCATCAGCATCGAGCGCATCAATCCCTTTTAGCATCATGCGACCACCGACTTTCTCTGAGAGATCACGACCTCCCACGCCAATGGCTTGTGTGATTCCTCCCTCAAATCGGTCGATAATGACTGTCACTTCTTGAAGGCCTGTACCACTGGCAGCGACAAGCCCAATAGGACCTTTTTTCACCTGATTAGCGAAACACAAACCTTTCCCATTAATGATCGCTGTGCCACAGTCGGGTCCCATGACAAGTAAATCTTTTTTTAACGCATAGTCCTTTAAATAGATTTCATCTTCCACAGAAACGTTATCCGAAAATAACATGACATGAAGCCCTTCTTCAAGTGCCTTGTACGCTTCATGGGCAGCATAGATGCCGGGCACACTGATTATAGCGATATTTGCTTCATGATCTTGAGTGGCTTGATGGATAGTTTTATAGGTCTTATCTGTCTTGGATTCCGTTTTTTTACGTGAAGATAATCGGTTGACCACATCGTCAGCCCAACCTTCTCTTTCACCTTCAAATTCGGTCGCTAAAATGAGATCATTGGGCTCTGCATGATCCATATCTGCATGATAAAGTCCAACGGACTTAATCATGTCTTTATTCATCTCAGTTCCCATGAACATGACAAGATCTTTGAGACCCAAGTCTTTCTTGATCGTGACCGTGGTACTCATGAGCGTGACAGAATCGTAATAACTATTTTTTAGTATCTTATAATCTTTCATAATCTTCTCCTACGAAATACCTTGAATAAATCCGAGCATGATACCAAGACCGCTGGTCGCACCTAACGCTAACACTTTATCCACAACATCAAGACGTTCATGAATAAAGAAGTCTTCGATAAGTGCAACAAAAAGGTCAGGATATAATCGATCGAAGGTATCTCTTAAATTTTGTGCTGATAAGGATGATGTCTTTTTATACGCATCCTTTACAAGATCAGGAATCCAGGGCAAATGTTTACCAAGGGAATTTAAACCCATGATAAACCCGGTAAGAACATCATCACCAAAAGGCGTCAATCCCATCCCTAATCCCAAAATTGATAATGCAGAAGGATAGCCTGGGCTATGCATAAACACATCCACTTTATCCATCATTAGGCGGTGCAGTAAATGCGTATGATCACTCATAAAGGATTGATAGATTTGACTTTCAGTCACATAGGTTTTTAATGTTTTTCTAAGGGTGATTGTTTGTTGATTATGCCGATAAATCCTTTCATAAGGCTGAAAATCAACAACACAGTCCTTTGCAAGAAAAAGTTCAATGTCCCCTAATTTAATCATCGATTGCTCAAGCAAAACTTTCGTTCCTTGAACGATATTTCCTTCATAGAAATCAAGGAATTGATCGATGACGATATGATGTTTTCCCTTGCCTATCTTAGATCCAACTGTCAAAATGCGCGTGTTTAAAGAAAGATGAATGGTGCTCGTGTAAACACCTTTGACGGAAGCACCATTCATCTTGAGTTCTTCTAGGATCGTTTGATCGATGGAAATGACGTTAGCTTTCTGTGCCTTCATGCTTGTTTTCATGAGGACGATAATAATTCATGACGACAAGAACAACTGCCATGGCAGCATAACCTACAGCGACTTGCCAACCGGTAGCTAAACCAATCGTTCCCGCATGAATGAATCCAAAGAAAGCAAGAACACCAGAAATGAGTGACCACATTGCAGCGATTAAATACTTCTTATCGATAATAAAGATTGCAATCGTAGCAACTAGCATACCGACTAAAATATCTCCTGCAGCAAGTCTTTCCCAACCGAGTAGAGGAATACCTGTATTGGCTAAAGCACCGTAATCTAAGGTTCCACCTGTGGCTGCGATTGCATTTTTGACCTGCAAGGTAACATAACCTGCGATGAGTGGGATAAATGATAATGCGACAGCTGGCATATGACGTTTTTCAGTACTTGCAAAGGCTTGGGTGGTGATGACGACACCGATATACATTAAGATAGGTAACAATGCGACAAGAGGAATCACCGCTAAAACGAAATTCATGAAGCCTAAGAACGCGAGTAAGAGAATGGCAACACCAGTGACCCATGAGTAACCAATACGTGCACCAGTAGACTTCCAACCAGGATGACCAATATAAATAATCGTTGGGAATGGTGAACCTAAGAATGATCCAAGTAAGGTAAGACCAGCGGGGACAAGCATTGCTTTAGGCACATTATACTCTTCACCAGACACTGAAGCACTTTCTAGATTATCTAAACTTTCTAGGAAGTCATAAATGGCTAGAGGAATAGCTGCAGGTAAGAAAGGCGCAATTTGAGCAAAACCTTTACCTAATAAATTGAACGCTAAGTTAGGCAAGCTTAAACCTACATTCGATACAGATTCACCAACAGCTGCTGGATCCATATAACCTGTAACCCATGCTAGGATAGTCCCAATCATAATCGCAAATGCGCCTGCAGGGATACCAAATGGCATCTTCTTTAACGCAAACCAACCAACGAAAATAATCGCTAATGAAGTCATCCCAATGTAGGGAGTAGTGAACACTTGACCAGCAGGATTCATGGAAATATAAGTAATCGCAAGACCTGCGAGTGCACCTAACATGGCTGCACGAGGAATATATTTCTTAATATAGATTCCTACGAATGCACCAACGCTCATAATAGCCCCTTGAATTAAATTCCAGACAACGCCGGCTGCCCATGCAGTTTCCCAATCACCAGTTGCCGCATAAACGACACCAATGACACCAAATGCAACGACGAAATAGTGAGGAACAGATAAACCATAAGGCATCGCTGTAATGTCACTTCTCTTGCTCTTAATAGAGAGTTGTTTTGCCTGAAGGGCTAGAATGATTCCACCAAGACCTACAGCAACTGCTGTACCAGGAACAACACTACCAAACACGATGTTATTGGGCATGCCAATGACTAAGAGTAAACCTGTTGCTGCTAAGAAATTCGTTAAAACGTTAGAGAATAAACCGAAGAAACCGTTGAGGTCTCCTTTGACCCACCATGGGGTACCACCTTTAAGATTTTTAAACATGAGGTTCTCCTTTTCTTATTTTAGTCCTTTGAGTAATAGTTGACTGGTGGTTGTCCATCCAAAGATGCCACCTTGTTGATTCACCATGCGAATCGCTGCTTCTTGATCTCTAGGATCAAATGCAGCGGTACCATCTTCAATCATTAAGCATTCATAGCCGCGATCATTGTCTTCACGAATGGTTGTGTGTACACAAACATGTGTGGTCACGTCACAAAAGATTAAAGATTCGATGCCCTTATTTTGTAAAATGCTATGTAAATCGGTTTGATAGAAAGCACCTTTTCCAGGTTTATCGATGACGACTTCGTTATCGAGAGGTTTGAGTTCGTCGACGATATCATGACCATATTCACCACGGATCAAAATTCTTCCCATGGGACCTACTTCACCAATAGCCGAAGATCTTCTCTTCTTGGCAGCGGGGACATCGGATAAATCAGGACGATGACCTTCTCTGGTATGAATGATAAACATGTGTTTTTCGCGCGCAGCATCTAGGATTTTGCGTACGGTGGGAATAATCGATTTAGTAGGGGTAATATCATTCCCAAGGGCTTCACCAAAACCACCGAATTCACAGAAATCACGTTGCATATCAATGATGACAAGCGCTGTTTTTTCTAAATCGAAATCAAACGTGAATGGTTTAGCTTCAACTTGATACTTTCTCATATTGTTCTCCTTTTTTATAGTTTATATAGGCGTAACCTCCAAAAATGAGGGCTACGAGAAGATAACCAATGGTCATATCGAGGTTGGCATTGATTTGAACCACACCTGAATGAATGATTCCAAAGAATGTGAGGAGTGCCGCAATTAAACTGGTGATGGTCGCATGAACAAATTTATGATCGATCACATAAACGGCAATACTACCTAAGATCATCCCGACGATAATACTACCTGCACCGAGATGCATCATACCTAAATAATTGAGTCCAGCGGTGTTTAGCACATCAAACCCAATGGTTCCCGCGTTCGTTCCAGCGGCTCCGACGGCGATATCGACGGCATTCTTCGTCCAGTCTGCGAGCCATGGAACGATAGCAAGAACAACTGCTGGTGCATATTTATGAGAAACTGAGGTGAAAGCTTGGGTGGTGATGACCACACCGATGTAGAGCAAAATCGGTAAGATTGCTACGACAGGAATAATATTGAGCAGAACCGAAATCATACCAAAGATCGTTAAGACAAAGAGGACGAGACCTCCAACAAATGAATAACCAATACGTGCGCCAGCTTCTTTCCAACCGGGATGACCGATAAAGACTGCAGTGGGGAATGGGCTACCGAAGATCGCACCGATAATGGTGGTTGCTCCATCAGCAAGCATCGCTTCTTTGGTATTATAATTATCGCCAGCAACAGCTGCAGATTCACAGTTGTCAATGGTTTCAAAGAAATTATAGATACCTAGAGGAATCGCTGAAAATAAGAAGGGGAGAGCATCACCAAAACCATCAATAAAGCGTGTAAAACTTGGAATAGGTGCACCTAATGTTAAGTTTGAGAAACTGTCGACTAAGGCTTGTCCACTCATGAGTCCTGAAGACCAACCAATAATGACACCAACAATAATCGCAACTAGACCTGTGGGGATATTGAAAGGCATTTTGACCTTACCTACCCAACCTAAGAGAACAATTGCTAAGGATACAAGTCCAATATAAGGAATGGCGAAGACACTAAACGCTGGATTTAAGGCGATATAGGTAATCGAGACCCCAGCGAGTGATCCGAGCATCGCAGCTCTTGGTAGAATCTTACGCACTTTAATACCAATGAAACTACCGAGAAGTTCAACAATGCCTTCTAAGAGTGCCCAGACTAAACCTGCAGACCAAGCAAGATAGGCATTATCGGTTGCCCAATAGACAGGACCGATAATTAAGAAGACAATGAGAAACATGTGAGGAACGGATGTCCCTGCAGGGAGTGCAGTCACATCGCTTCTATTTTCTTTTTTTGCGAGTTTTACTGCCATAAAACTGTAATAAATCGAAGATAAGAGGATGGAGAAACCAACGGCAGGTAGAATTCTTCCATAGACGATATTACCAGGTAATCCAACCACGACAGACAAGAGACTTGCCATGACAAGAATGTTGGTTAAATTATTGGTAAAAAGACCAAAGAAACCATTCCAGTCACTTTTCACAAAGTATTTGATAGTACGCACCTCCTCGTGTATCTCAATTATACACAATGGACAATGCCTTTGTATTTATCTTTGATTTACAAATAAAACGCTTGTCATTTGTATTTTTTTACAAATAGGTTACAATAGACATGAGGTGAGCTGTGTGAAAACAACATTGAAAGATTTATTCGATCGTGAGATTTTTGAATCTTATGATATTCTATCTGGCAAAGAATTTATTGAACGCCCATTTGAAAGTGTCTCTATCCTAGAAACACCAGACTTTGAAAACTATATCATCGAACATTCACTGATTTTAACCACATTCTATCCCGTCAAAGCAGATGTTCAAACGTTCAAGCACCTTCTCTATGCGCTTTCGCGCAAAGAGACTGCTGGAATCCTTATTAAGCTGCATCGATACATTGACTTAATCCCTGAAGAGATCATTCACATGGCAGACGAATTACACATTCCTATCGTCACGCTAAATTACGATGCTAATCTATCCCTTCTTTTTAACAACATCTTATCGGAACTGCAACGACAAGACTATACGAACTTCTCTTTTGATGCAAGTTATTCTGAATTTTTGAAGCAGGTCTATGAGGAACCCTCAACAAAGACTCTTTTAAGTATTGTAGATAAAATTCCTGATTTAGAACTACTGATTCAAAATCTTGATAATAAGAAGACATATTATTCACATGAATCGCTACTACTTTACTTTAATCAATCGAAAACCACTCGTCATCTATTTCAACGGATGGGAGATACACTTTATTATTCAGAAGATGTTATCTACGACGACAAACCGATTTATCGCTATGTTTTGATGGCGAAAAACGATAAACGACATATCCTTCATAATTATATTGAAATCTTTAAACTGATGATTATTCTAATCCATCAAAAGAAGATTGAAAACACGTTAAAACAAAATCAATTTCTGCTCAACTTCGTATCCAATCTATCAGCCAATTACACGAATACCCAACTTATTGAAGCATCAAGACGTTATAACTGGAATGTGGTTTTCCCGGTAACCCTTATCTTGTTTACTTTTAAAGATCACAGTAAAACGATTATTAATCCAAACTTGGTTGAATATGTAAGAACTGTCATTATCAATAAGTTCCATCTTAATTCTGATGAACTTCGCTATACGCTTTTAAATGATCAACTCCTTTTCATCCTTAATACGATTGAGACCATCAATCTATCGGAAACCATTCAAAACATTTATGAAACACTTCTCTTAAAATACAAAGATTTGACGTTTAAAATTGCGTATTCTAACAAAATTCATGAAGCGAGTGAGATTGCGAAAATCTATTTTCAACTCTCAGAAGCACTCATCCATATTGAGACGAAGAATTTGTCTATCAACATTTTCACTGAAGATCAAATTAAAGTCTTAAATGTACTTAAAAATATCGATTATAGCCGTTTAAGAGATTACGTGAATGAAAAACTAAGACCATTAATTGACTATCAAGAAAAAAATAGTACCCCATTAATCGATACACTGTTTAAACATATTGAATGCAAATTTAACGCTAAAGATACGGCTGATGCTCTATATATTCACTATAACACCGTACGCTATCGTTTGGATGTCATCCATCAGCTCGGATATAACTTATCCAATAAAGATGGTTTCTTTGATCTATATTTTGCTTTATATCTCTATAAGAACTTTGATCTCGCTAATTAGTAATCTTTTATATTAAAAAAATGCCAGTACTGAGTACTAGCATTTGTCAATCTAAATCATACATGCCCTATTTCTTTCCAGCGGGTTTTGTAGGTTGTACTGGTGCCTTTGGAGCCGGTTTAGCTTGTTGGGGCTGAACTTGTGGTTTTGGAGCAACTTTCTTATCTGCCATATCTTGTCACCTACCTTTCATCAAAGATTTTCTATCATCCAAATGGTGATTTAGGCCTTAGATATGGTGACATCAGATAAGAAAAATGTCATGATATTTTCATGTCTACAGCACCATTCAATGCTGCATTTTTGTATGAGGATAACCTCACCTTCATTATACGCTTTGGCATATAAAAAACAAGGGGTTTTTCACCGATTGTAGACACATTTTGATCTATGATTTTTCTCATTGAATTCGATGGATAATTGTCTTTATTTTTTTGTGTATCGCGTTAAATGATCATAGGGAACAAACCCTATTTTTTGGTATGAAATTTGGTCGGATCCAACATATATTTCTGTAGCACCGGCATCCTTAACTGCCTTAATCGCATGATAGATACATGCCTTTGCTAAGCCTTTTTGTCTGTGATCAGGGACGGTTGCAACAGGCTCGAGAGAGGCAACTTTTGTTCCAGGCATATACCAGATACCGACGAAGCATACAAAGTGTTCTTCCGTTTTTGCAACATAGGCATAATGTCGATTAAAGTGTGGGGAGGAAAACATGTGATCTCTTGAGATCAGATCCTCTTTGCGATAGGGAACATCATCGCCATGATTAAAGCCTCGCCATAAGGCATATTGAACCTCTCTCATGTTGGGATCAGAGGCAAGCGTAACGATATCATAGCCCTCTGGTTTGGGTAACTCGATATCCTTTAGAGTAAACTTACTTAGCTGATCGATATCATCGGTTGCTTTATAGCCGATTTGCTTCATAAGGTAGATCATCTCATCATCTTGTGGCAAGATCAGATCGCCTTGATAATCCATCGATTGAAGGTAATTTTTGATATACACCTTTAGTGTTGATTGATCATTATAAATCAAAAAATAGTGCGTGGGTTGATCTTCGAATAGACACAACCCAACGAGCATATTATCCTGATAGATACGCTTTATATGCGAAAGATCGTCAGCATTAAAACCATCACGTGCAAACATCCACTCAAAACGACTCCAATGAAAAGACAGAAAGGATCCCTCTTCATTCTTCTTTTTGAGAAAATCGATTATCTCATAGAATTCTGGTATATATCCTTTTTGGGCAGGATAATCTTTCATTTGATATTGCATCGTATCACCTCACCCCTATTTTAGCATAAGAAAAAAATGATAAAAAGTTAAAAAGGCGAGATCGCCTTTTTAATAGGGGTTCGTTATTTGATTTCTATGTGTTTCTTCTTCTGGACAACGGTTGCTTTAGGTGCCTTGATGGAGAGTACACCATCTTTGAGCTCAGCTTGAATATTGGATTCATCTAAGTCTCCTAGATCTAGTGTACGTGTCATCGAGCACGCTTTGCGTTCGCGATGAATGTAGGTCTTGGTTTCTTCATTCTTGTTTTCTTCGTGTTCAATGCTAATGGTCATCATACCATCATGATATTCGATTTTGATATCTTCTTTCTTGATACCAGGTAGATCGGCATCAATCATGAAGGCATTGTCTTCTTCTCTAACATCAATTTTGAAGGTGTCATAGCGAAGACTACGCATCGGGAAGAAGTCATCTTTGAAGAAATCATCGATCATATCGCGGAAAGGATCTCTTTCGGATGTTGAACGAACCACCTGTTTGTTAAAGGGTGTTAATCCAAACATAATACGACCTCCTTTTAATTTGGCACTCTAACACCATGAGTGCCATTTTCACTTATATTTTAATCCGTTATCGGGGTGTTGTCAAGAGGTTTACTTAATTTTTTTATCATAGATAAAAGAAAAGCACTCTTAGGTGCTTTGGAGGTTTGGATTAGTTTGTCGTAATAGTTTGATGAAGATGAAGATTGAGATCAATGCCAACGAGAAGAACATGATGGTCGGGATTAATTCCATTGTCACTTCGTGGATCATCATATTGATCATCATCCCGGATATCGCAAGTAGCATGGTAAATCCCTTGACTAAAACCACTGAGGTAATGACATAACCCATGGGTTTCTTCTTAATTAACAATGTCGCAGATAAAAATGCCACAGGGACGATGATTCCTAAATCCATCCCTTGAATGACAAGAGTTGTATAATGTTCGAGGCCAACAGGTGTTTCTCCTTCAAAGATGGTTGGGATGATTTTTCCCATCCAGAGTATGAAGATAAAAGTACCGATCAGATATTGATACGAAGCAAAAAGTTTAATGGAGAGTTTAGGGGAGAAATAATCTTTGATGTTCACATAATCCATCGACATCATCATCATGATGAAGGCGAATAGCGATGATGACATTAAGATGACATAAAGGATAAAAAACGGGTTATACATCCATAAGAAAACATAGGATGTATAGGTATAAAGAAAGTATCCTAGTGTTCCTGTTAGCAACAGTGTTCCTCTAAATGAGTGCTTGTGCCATAAAATAAGTGCTATCAACAAAAGTGGAACACCAAGTAAAAGCGTGATCACATCACTCGCAATTCCTTGAGATGCAACACTGACGGAATCATAAGCATAAACACCTATGCCATAAATGGTTACTGTTTCACCAGTAATGGCGTCAAACTCATAATTCCCCGGACCTCCACTAGAAAAAATACCGACCAGTGAGACAATGATGGAAAGTAAAGCAATTAAACCAACTAAAACATAAATCGAACGATTTCTTTTCATAGAATCACCACCTATAGTAAAACTGTCATGAGCATCGTCGCTCCAACTGCAATCACATTGGAAATACTATGGATCATCATCGGATAAACCACACTACCTGTCTTCTCATACGCATCACCATAAACCAGTCCTAACGCAAAAGCATAGATGACTTGGAATAGACTATATGTTAAGTGGAAAGGTGAAAAATGAATCCCAACATGGGCTAATCCAAAAATCAATGCGATGATAAGATTTGCGACACTCAATTTTCCTTTGATTATCCGCTTCTGAAAAAAGAGCCCTAACAAAGTGATACCAAAAGCTCGGAAGATCAATTCTTCAGAAGGACCTGATAGAAAAAGTTGAAAGCCTAAATACCCAACAATATTTCTTCCATTGATGGGAAATGTATAGGGATTGAAAGATTCTGTAAGAATGGTCATCGTCATGCCAATCGCTGTATAGATTAAGAAGAATATCGTAAACCTGAGAACATAGGTCATCCCTCTTTTTGAATCTCCCAACTTAAAACCAAAGTTCAATTCTGGTTTGATTTTTTTTAATATAAGAATGAGTGGAATAAATAACAATGCTTGTGCCACATGATGGACACTGATCCACCAGAATACACCGTTAGGATCGATTCCTGGTGCGGGTAGGAGATTGGCAATCCTGCCAGCAACCAAAGGTAAACCCAATAGAAGAATGGCAGCGATCAAAATACTAAGACTTGGAAATAAATACTTTTTCATGATGTTAATGTAACCCTTTCTATCCAAATATGTTTGTCGATGCGATGATTAATTCGAACAGACGACACATATCCATAAACTCTCCCCAAGAGTTTTTCTATTAACGATTAAATGATGTCTCGAGATTTAACTCAACTGATGTATCGATTACCTGTTCATCACAGGACATAACAGCCCAATATTACATATTTTGGTGCTGATTTGTCAATATCTTATTATGTAAATTGTGTAAATATGTAAACTTGACTAGACATGATATACGAAAATTCGCTATAATGATAGCAGTGAGGTAAAATGATGAAACGCTGGTGGTTAATACTCATCCTGATGATGTTTTTATCTGGATGCATCAAAAATGAAGAGATGCCTTTAATCGATCAAATCGATGCTAACTTATCCATGGCATCGTGGACTGATCAATCGCTGATTGACTTACCAAGCGAATTTGAGGGGGTCACGATTTCATGGGAATCTTTAGATCCTACGATTGTAACAAACGAGGGTGTCATCGCGCGTGTCTATAGTGATACACCAGTTACACTTATTGCGCGATATACGTTTAATGGGATTGAAAAATCTAAATCGTTTATCTTAATTGTTCAAGGAAAACCTTTAACCAATTTTGAAAGAGTGTCGATGGATGCAGACTTGCTTGTCATCCCTGAACTGGTAGGTAAAGATATTTTGCTTCCTTTGAGAGGTGATCATGATTCCATGATTATTTGGGAATCCTCACATCCTCATATCATCAGTAAAACAGGCAAATACTATATGCCTATAGATCAAACAATCGTCATCTTAACCGCCACGATTCTATTTGAAGATCAACAGATAACAAAATCATTCACAATCATCGCACAAGCTATGCCGGATGAAGAAAAAGTTGCAAGAGATTATGTGATGCTTGATGTATCGGAGAATCCAATCACTCAAGATCTACTCCTTCCCTCTAGGGGATATTTCACATCAGACATCACATGGACTTCATCCCATCCTTCAGTCATTGATGAGCAAGGTCATTATGTAAAACCAATTGGCAATCAAATGGTCACATTAACAGCAACCATTACAAAAGGAGAAAGTATGCAAACCAAATCATTTACTATTCCTGTAGAAGGATATTCTTTCGAATCATTCTTTTTGGAAGTTGAACAGAAATTAGCCATCAATCATGGAATTCAAGTAATTTTCGATAATCTTGTGTTACCCAACACAATTTTAGATATTGCATCCATCACATGGGAATCCTCACACCCAGACATTATTTCAGAAACAGGTACTTTTATGTATCCAAATGAAACAGAAAATGTCACTTTGAAAGCTCATGTTACTTCAGGAGATTTCGAACAAGACTTCTTCTTCACATATCGAGTTTATGGGAAAAATGATCAACAAACTGAAGTGATTGCTCAAGAATTGACTTCAGTTCCCCTAAATCCAGATGCTTTATTCCATCTTGATGATCATGAAAAACTATCTTTAGGTGCTTTTGACCATCTTATGATGAGAAGTGGTCGATTGCTCATTCAAGGTGGTTATCAAAATGGTACTTATATTTCACCTATATTGCATTCAGATCTTCCGATGAACCGTATCAATCTTATGTGGGGATCGATATCATCAAAAACAGCCAAGACAGAATTTTTTACCCGTTATTTATTAGATAACAATTGGACACCTTGGATATCCCATGGGGTATGGGGATATGATAGTGATAATCTTCCCCCTTCGATCACTGCACACTTTGCACAACCTACACAAGATTTACAATATAAGATCCTACTCACAAAAGATGACCTATTACAACCTAGTCCCGAAGTTACCTTTGTCTCGATACAACCAATTTATTTAACAAAAAAGGAATATACCCTTGATGGCTTACGCACTTCTGTTTTATACGATGTCCCTCAATTAAAACAAGCAGATACCATTGATACATTTTTATGGAATAACATCTGTTGGGCAACGTCCATTTCGATGATGTTACAGTACCATAATAAGCTTATGGATTTAGCTGTCCCACAAGAATATTACTCAGTTCTTATTCGTCAAGGAACCGAACGTTTTGGAACGACGAAAAATGATATTGGTGCTACACAATTTGGTGTCGTTCTTCATGAATTGGAGTTTCATAGTTCTGCGATGCTTCTTGATGTTCTGGATCATTATGGACCGCTCATCGTAGGGGTATCAAAAGGTGAATCACCAGACGGTAAGTTTGGACCTTTAACCTATTCATCGGGTCATGTGATTGTCGTTGTGGGTTATGAAATCAATGCTGATGGAACTGTAGATATTATTGTCAATGATCCTGCGGTTAGTTGGATGCGTCATACGATTCACGGTTCTTTGGATGAGTTTATGCTTGTGTGGGATAAAGGCGCGATGCTCATGACTTCAACTCTCTAAATACGTTTTGAAATAAGCCACAAGTCATGATGTTATTGACATTGTGGCTTTTTTCACCTATGATGAAACTATATCAATTCTTTAAAAAGAGGTTAACGATGAATCTCATAGAAATCCTACCTATTCTCATCCCAACGATGATTTTTCAAATCATCATGCAAGTGTATGTGATTAAACATGTATGGAGTCAGAGTGAACTTAATGAAAATGTCCGTATCTGGTGGATTGTCTCTTTTATCGTGTTTAACTTTCTTGCCATCTCACTTTATTTATTTATGATGTATAAAAAAGATCAAAAGACACATCATGATGAGACGAATCCTTATTTTCGTCGTGGTGTATTGGTCATTACCGTCATCTCATTACAATTTTTTATCTTACAGTTGATTGCCTTCGATCAATCATTTAACCAACAAGCACTCGTGACCTGGTTAGGCGCACTTATTTATACACTTGTGATCCTTAATGAAGTTTTGATTTCTACCAAACATACATCATGGATATATCCTTCTTCAGTTGTGTTGTTTATTGCTGCATTAGGAATTGAATATATGACAGCATCAACCCCAATTCAACTGATGATCCTTATGGTTTTGATTGGTATTCTAAACGTGTTACCTTCAAAATATTCACGTAATATATTCGTCATCAGTCTAGTTGTTTATTTCATCTTCACCCTTCTAAAGGTGAACCAACTTTTTACCCAACTTAACTCGGATTCTCGCATTGCATATATGTACACGAACACATTATTCTTTGTCTTGGTATTTATAGCTTTTTCGAGCTTAAAACGTCATCTAATTATCAATCAATCCTTAAAGGAAACCGTAGAGACGCTTAAAGAACAAGCGAAAACCATCGAAGAATTGACAGCCAAAGAGGAGCGCAGTCGACTTGCAGCCGATATACATGACCATGTCGGCCACACCTTGACCACGGCAATCATTCAACTTGAATCAGCGCTTCCATTGGTTAGTCCTGAAGAAAAATTATTGAAAGAAAAAATCGAACTATCCAAAGACCAAGTCAGATATGGGTTAAATCAAATCCGATCATTAGTTTCTGGTGTGGATTTACTTCCACATACATCATTTGTAGATAACCTGTCTGATCTCATTCAGAAAACAAAAAATTCTACTCAACTCGAAATTAATTTCGATCATGAGTCGGATCCAAATCTCATTTTGCTTCAACAACGCATATTATTATCAGCGACCAAAGAATTCATCACAAATGCACTCAAGCATGGCGATGCACATGAAGTTAATATTCTTCTCTCTTCATCAAAGGAACGCCTTGAGATGACATTAAGCAATGATGGTCATACCACAAAATCGCTGACATATGGTTACGGACTAAGCCATATGGATCAAGCGATTCAATCCATTGGAGGTTTCATCAAAGTATCCTCAACCGATGAAATGGGATTTACGCTCTACATCAGTATTCCCTTAGGAGGTGAAGACCATGCCTAAGATACGTGTCTTTTTAGTCGATGATCAAACGATTATCCGAGATGGACTCAAATCGCTGATCCAGTCCAACACTGAGTTTACCGTGGTTGGTGAAGCAGAAAATGGACAAGTTGCGTGTGAAAAGGTCGCGAGTTGTCAACCCGATGTAATCTTAATGGATATCCGAATGCCTTTTATGAATGGTGTTGAAGCAACCCGTTGTATAAAAGAAAAACATAAAGACATGAAAATCATCATTCTCACCACATTTGATGATGACCAATTTATCATTGAAGCGATGAAGTATGGTGCATCAGGGTATCTTTTAAAAGACATTCAATCAGATCAACTCTTCAAAGCGATGAAAGATAGTTTAAAGGGCGACATCATTTTACCCGGACAAATCGCACTAAAGATCATTTCTCATCTATCGATAAAAAAACAAACGGTTGATCTTTCTGAATTTTCATCGCGTGAAATGGATATCATCCGCTTACTCGTCGCAGGTAAAACAAATCTTGAAATAGCAGATACTCTCTATTTGTCAACAGGAACAGTCAAAAATTACATTTCTCAGATCTATGCGAAAATTGATTGTACAGATCGCACACAAGCTGTCCTTTACTTTAAAGAACAGGGATTATAATTTGTCATATGACCAAAGATATGACTGGAGTCACTTATCATGTGACTCTTTCTTTTTATATAATCAAGGTGTCAAAAACAAAAGGAGGCATTTACTATGATGAACATTGCCATTACTCAAGAACTGATTCTCATGTTATTACCCGTTGTCTTACTTCAATATGGATTAGCGATTTACTGCGTCATCGATATTTTAAGAAAAGGAACGAAAAATCTTAATCAAGTCGGTTGGATTATCATTGTCATGTTGATCAACATTTTCGGATCGATTGCTTATCTCACCGTTGGCAAAAGAAAGGATGTTTAATATGATTCAAATCAGACATTTATCAAAATCATTTGGCGAATTTCAAGCACTTAATGATCTAAGCCTTGAGGTGAAAAAAGGGGAAATCTATGGATTCATTGGTCGCAATGGTGCTGGAAAATCAACAACCATGAATATTATCGCTGGTCTATCAAAAGCTGATGAAGGTATGTGCATCGTCAATGGACTTGATGTTAAAAGTATCAATCATCCTAGCGAGTTAAAGTTAGGTTATCTTCCTGAAAATCCCAGTTTTCAAGGATGGTTAACCGCTGAAGAAACGTTGCAATTTCTTGCTGATCCCAAACGAAGTGATACCAAACAGAGAATTGATTATCTTCTTAATTGGGTAGGTTTATCTGATTCGAGACGTCGTCGTGTCGGTGGGTTCTCAAGGGGGATGAAACAACGCTTAGGACTCGCGTGTGCACTCATTCATGATCCTGAACTTATCATCTTAGATGAGCCATCTTCCGCTTTGGACCCAGAAGGAAGATCTGATATCCTGTCATTGATTAAAGATTTAAAGAAACAAGGAAAAACCATTATATTATCGACTCATATCCTAAGTGATGTGGAACGCGTATGTGATCGCATTGGACTCATTCATCAAGGAAAAGTTATCCTGGAAAAAGACTTGGATAGTCTAATGAATGATCATAATAAACCTATTCTTGATATCGAATTTGACGGAATTATAACAGAAAATCACCTTAATGAAATTAAGGATATGGTTGGAATACTTAATATTGAAACAAAGTCAGGGCACCTAAGTTTGCATCTTGAAAATAAGGATTTGCTCAATACATACTTGTGTCACTTAGCTCAACTCGATTTGCAACTCATCAGTGTTGCGTTACGTAAGAATACTCTCGAAGACTTATTTATTAAGGAGGTCAATCATCAATGAAACATGCACTTAAAAAAGAACTACTCTTTGGACTAAGAAATCATAAATTTCTCATCATTATCGCCACGTTTTTATTCTTTGCTTTCTCCATTCCTGTGATGATCAAATACTTACTTCCTTCTGTACTACGTTCTCAATTTCCTGGTATGTCTGAAGCCGATTTAGCGATGATGATCGATATTTCACAGATGGGATCCATGACAAATTACATGGAGAATGTCTTTGAAATTGGTTTAATAGTGATAGGTTTTACTCTAGCAGGATTAATTGCTCAAGAAATCAAAGAGAACACCCTTGTCTTATCTATTTGTTCCGGTGAACGATATCAAACCATCATCCAATCTAAGCTGATCGTTTTCGGATTACTCCTCTTTTCTACATCCATGTTTTCCATCTTTCTAACGTATCTATATTCAGGATTAGTGTTTTCAATGGATCTCGGTTGGATTGAAGTACTCAAGGCGGGATTATTGGATAGTATGTATCTTCTGTTTGTCCTATCACTTATCCTCTTCTTTGGTGTGTTGACGAAAAAAGTGATTGCTACAGGGTTATTATCGATTGGTACGACATATGTGATTTCATTATTAGGAAGTCTCTTTGATATCAATCATATTCTTCCTTCTGGGTTACATATTGAAGCAGGTCGATTCCAACATGTGTGGAATATAGACACTTGGTTACCATTGGTCGTGACACTTGGACTTATCGTGATCCTTTATGTTGCATCACTCTATCGATTAAAAACAATGGAGTGGAATCAACGATAAACAAAAGACTCCGCTATTCGGAGTCTTTTTATAGTATGGATTTAACTTGATCTAACATTTGCTTGAAGAGGTCATCATAATTATTTTCAAGTAAAAGAATCGTAGATGATATGGGTAGACGTTTTATTAGTTCTAAGCTAAGGGCTTGACGATCTTTAAAGTAGCGGATGATCCCTTCATATCCTGTATATCCTAATTTTGTAGCATAGGGTGTATCTTCGATATACTCAATCACTAAATCGATCCAATCTTTGAATTTGGCTGGATCATCTGTCTTTCGCTCATCTGCTACACGCGAGATGCACTGTCTTACATCTTTTTGTTCAACAAAGAAGAGCATGGGATTTAATGAAATTAACGGAGTGATTAAATCCATAAAATAGTCAAAAATGGCTTGATTACTTAGGTGATATTTTAGGATAAGCTCATTAATGTGATTTTGGATAAAAACACATTCAAAGATATAGATGGTATCGTGTTCAATGTTCTTAGAAAAATCATACCAGAGTTTCTGATGGATGTCTTTAAATGGGGCGAGTGTTTCACTTCGATAGATTTCATAAGAGCCCATACTATCATAAAATGATTTAGGTGCAAGCCTATGATTAACCTTTGTATAAGCGAGAACATAATTGTCATTAATCTTTTTCGTTAAGCGTAATAGATCATCCTTGAGCATAGGATAATCACTGATCACTTGTTGGTATTTTACTTCATCTAAAATAGCACACCACGCGAGATCAATGGGGTGTAAATCGCCTTCTTGAAACATTTTAACGGTTTTTCCCATGTCGATTAATGATGCTTCAAGACGCTTTGCAAAGGTTGTTTTCCCACTTCCGGGGTTGCCTTCTATAAAGATGATTTTCGGTTTCATTTAGTCACATCCTCAGAGGTTATTATATCATAATAAAAAATGACCGTTGGTCATTTCTTATGAAACTTGATTTTGTTGGATAGCCAGAATCATGTCTATAATAACTTGTGCTGACTTTTGATGGGTTATATAGCTTGCATGATTGTTCGCTCCCACGGGGTCTCCATCTTCACCCACTTGCTTGATTACGGTGACATGCACATAAGCTTGATCTTCGGGGGCTAACTGTGCTATCACTTGACTAGCAGCAGTTCCGTTTAATGATCCATCAGTCATCGTCCAAAAGATATGGGCTTCCGGTGCATCTTCTCTCAATTTTAATATAAAATCAGCAACTGCTTGTTTAAATTCAAGCACTTTTTCAATTTTGTCAAAAGAGGTCAATTTGTTGATGACCGCAGAGTAATCATTTCCTCCAATATTGACGATGATATAATCAGGGATCTTTTCACTGACATAAGGAACATCAATGATATGCTCAGCTGAATCAATCCCCACACTTAAATAGGCTTTCGCGATGTTTTCTTCACCTGATGTATCATTAAATCCAAAGGCTAAACCCCACCCTGAATTAGCAACAAATTCATAACTTCCTTCAAAATATGCTGCGGTTAAGTATCCAAATGCATGAAGGGAAGATGAGTTTGCAGTGGTTCTTGGTTGTCCTTGCGTACCAAGAGCTCCATGTCCTGAGATGCCTGAGGCACCAATAATCAGAAAATGGGGTTGGTCAGGATTACTTTCTCTCTCTAGGAAATACCCATTGGTCGATAGTTTGACGATGGATGTAACACCATCTTGAGGCTCACTCCGTTTGACCATTTCTACTTCATGAATGGCATAGGTATCAAATTCAATCGTAAAGGATTGTTCTTGATCTGTTTGAATATAAACTTCTGCATCAATCAGTGATTCATTATCTTTGGCGATACTATAGTAAATATTTTGTTTCTTCTGTTCTAATCTTAAATCAATCTGAAAAATCCGCCCATAGAAACGGATTTTTAGACCAGTAGCTGTATGATAGAAAAATTCTTTTTGATCTTGATAATGATGTCTACCATACCAGAGGACATAAGATGAGTGCAGTTCCTCTTGTTCAAGCGTACTTACGTTTTCTGTTGTCGGGGTTTCTTCTTCTGGGGTTTGACAAGCTGATAATATCCACAGTCCCAAGAAAAGAAGAATCAAGATTTTTTTCACTTTTTCGCTACTTTTTTGACAGCTTTCGCAATTTTCTTGGCGATTTCTTTATGGAAAATATTCGGTAGAATATAATTCTCATGTAGTTCGTCATCTTTAATTATACCTGCAAGTGCATGACATGCAGCAATTTCAATGTCTGTCGTGATCTGTTTTACCCCACTATCAAGGGCACCACGAAATAATCCAGGGAACACCAATGCATTATTGATTTGATTGGGTTGATTAGAAACTCCAGTTCCCACGATTCTTGCACCGGCAACCAGTGCCTTATCACGAGAAATTTCAGGTGTTGGATTTGCGAGTGGAAACACGATTGGATCTACATTCATTGACCGGATCATGGCTTCATCCACAATATTGCCTGCAGAAACACCAATAAATACATCAGCGCCTACCAAAGCATCCTTCAAACTTCCCTTCTTTTCATCTAGGTTTGTTCGTAGGGATATCTCTTGTTGTGCTGAATTAAGTTGTGGATCATCTTTGGTAATAATACCAAACTTATCACATACAGTAATGTGTTTCGCACCAAGTTCAAGCAAGAACTTGGTGATTGCTATCCCTGCACTTCCTGCGCCATTGATGACAATCTTCACTTGATCTAAGGATTTCTTCACGATTTTCAGTGCATTGGAGAGCGCTGCGCCACAGACGATAGCTGTTCCGTGTTGATCATCATGAAAAACAGGAATATCACAGATTTCTTTAAGACGTCTTTCTACTTCAAAACAGCGAGGTG
Source organism: uncultured Acholeplasma sp. (assembly GCA_937868795.1). GTDB lineage: Bacteria > Bacillota_I > Bacilli_A > Acholeplasmatales > Acholeplasmataceae > Peloplasma. Next base: position 4,842 of record CALMNM010000057.1, on the reverse strand, counting down.
CCGAAATATCTTCAAGATTAATCCCACCAAAGGAAGGAGACATCCGGTAAATCGTTTCAACGAGTTCATCGACATCTTTGGTATTTAAGACGATAGGGATAGCATCGACATTTGCGAACCGTTTAAAAATGGCACATTTGCCTTCCATGACTGGAATCGCAGCTAAAGGACCGATATCTCCCAACCCAAGCACAGCAGTTCCATCGGAGATGACGGCTACAGTGTGTCGTTTTGATGTGAGTTCATAAACTTTTTTTGGATCATCTTTAATTTCAAGACATGCCTTGGCGACACCAGGGGTGTACGCCAAGGTCATATCGTGCATGTCCTTAATTTTAAATGTTGTTTTTATTTCAATCTTTCCATTGAGTTTCTTATGCAATGCTAAAGATTCTTGCATAATATCCATGATGTCAACTCCTATTCGGTTGTGGTAAAGTAGAAAATTACAGGAGAAATACTTGTATCTTCAAACGTAAACGTAATCGAGACATTACCCACACCCGAAGAAAGATTAAAGGTTACGGTATGATCAGGATTCACAGTGGCACGTCCATTGGATGCTGTCATCGTGTAATTCATGTTCGTGGGATTTTCTGGTGTGAACGCGACAGTGAATGTAATCGTTGTATTGATTGCAACAAGTGCTTTTGAATCGATAACATTAGGTGTTCCTAAGGTGATGTCTGCAGACGTAATGTTTGCTGAAATTGTTACTGGAGGTTGAACCGTTAGGAAACGATATTCTAATAAACCCGCAATACCAATCGATGTATCTTCAAATTGGAGCTTGATACTGACGTTTCCAGGACCTGTTAAACCATAAACAAAGCTAACCTGATGTCCATCAACCACTGCTCTTGAATTGGATGAGGTAATCGTATAATTCTTATTTGTTGCATTTGCTGGAAGGATTTCCACGACTAAGTTAATGACTGTACCAATATCAACAGTAGGTCTTACTGCACTATTGTTCACTTCTGGCATGGTGAATTCTGGGGATGTGACAGTGACAGAAGTGATAGGTACATTGGCGGGTTCAACGGTTAAGAAACGGAATTCGAAGAGTCCATTGACACCGACTGACGTATCTTCAAAGAGCACATTGATCGATACGTTACCAGGACCGGTTAATCCATAGACAAAGGTAATCTGTTGTCCACTTACTTCTGCTCTTGAATTGGATGAGGTCACGGTATAATTCTTGTTCGATGCGTCTACGGGAAGAATATCAATGACAAGATTAATCACGGTACCTATTTCGATTTCAGGTCTAATTTCACTATTGTTTGCTTCTGGTAATGTAATCTCTGGAGATGTGATCGTTACGCCAGAGATAGGAATATCTACAACGACTTCAACCGTCTTGAATCGATATTCAAGGGATGGAACCGTTGAATCTTCAAACGTAACCACGATGGAGACATTACCTGGACCGGTATTCCCGTAAACAAAGGTTACTTCATTACCATTGACAACGGCACGTGAATTGGATGAAGTCAAGGTGTAATTGGGATACTCAGCATCTTCTGGTAAAACGACAACTTCAAAGTTGATGACAGTTCCAATGTTGACTTCTGGACGTGCATCGATATTGTTCGGTTCTGGGAGAGTCATTTCAGGTGATGTGACAGTGACACTATCAACATGGACGTAATCTTCTACGGTAACCGAAATGGTGTCTGTAAATCCACCGTCACGTGTCGTGACCGTGATGATTGCTGTACCCACACCAATACCTTCAATTAACCCATCAGGATGCGCGATGACGATTAAGTCGTTGCTTGATGTCCATTCGGTATAAAGGTCTGGAGCCGAACTTGGGGTAATTGTATACTCTAATTGTGCAGAAGCACCAAAGGGTAAGACGATACTTTCTAATACGATATCAACCGCGGTGACTGCACCAGATTGCCAGTTCAAGACACCTGCTGCATTAAAATGATTGCCCACTTTTGCTAAATCATCTGTTGTAAATTCTGGAAGTTTAGGGGATGGACGATCTCCAGGAACCCATACAGCGTCAGTTTCAGAATTGATTAGCCGTTTGAAAAGCGTTGTATTGGCATCAAATCCAGATGGTGCAATTTCATAGGTCGTTGCTGTGGTCTTAGGACCTGCAACGGTGACGAGTCCACCATCATCTTTTGTGGTCACTTCTGCGAAAACATACGCATTAGCAATCATGCCTGAACCTAGGGTTAGTCCTGTGATACCACCTGCAAAATCGCGTGCTGCGATGAGTGCACCACCGACATAAACGTCATGGATATCACCGGCATTAATACCTGCAATACCACCGATGTAAAGATCACCGTGGATCGAAGCAACGCCTAAGTTGTTGGCTGAATCTTCAAGTTCTGTCGCTCTAGATTTATCAATAAATTCTTTTGCTGCTAAACTTCTAGCAAATGAACTATCTTTGATGATACCTTCGTTATATCCTGCAATACCGCCAAAGGCAACGTTTTTACCTTCATTACCTGCTCCAGCATCTGCGTAGGCACTTTGCGCAAAGACACGTCCAGAAACAGCTGCATACTGAATGGTACCAAAGTTAAAGCCTGCGACACCACCACCATATGAATAGGTATTTGAGGAGCGCGCAGTGTTCGCTTGGTTACCTGCGGGGAGCGTTGCGGTAACAACGACGTGTTCAATGAGTCCAAAGTTGTATGCTGCAACACCACCGACTCCACGACCTGCTTTAACAGCGCCTGAACCGCCAACATTAACTTCTCGAACAATACCTGTCGCTTGGTTGAGTCCCACGATGCCACCAGCACCGGTGGTTAAATCGGTGGTATCAACACCATCATACGTGGGAAGCGCACCTTGGAGTCTTGCGTTTTCGAGAAGAGCTCTTGAGGTAATGTTTTCAATTAACCCTGCATTGGTATCTGCAACTGCCCCAATGGGGTAGAGGTTGAGTTCAGCAGCGTAGAGTGTGGTTGTTCCTTCAATGACAAGATTTCTTACCACACCATCTGCTAAAATTTCATGGAATAAGCCACCGTTTCCAGTGAAAGAAATCATGTAGTTTCCACCATCATATGTTCCACTAAATGATGCTTTTCGTGCATCGGTTATTTCGATGGGTTCTGTCACAGTATTTAGTAAATCTGCCGTTTGTAAATAATGATCATCTTGGTAATCAGCATCTTCTAAAATGAGTAATAGATCACTGATCTTGTTGACGAGATAAGGATTTTCTTCAATCCCTGCACCACCAAAAAGGAGAGGATCGGATTCAACGACATTGCCACTCACTTCAATCTTGATGATATAAGTACCTCCCGCTGGAAGGACATTGGGTGTAAAATGCACCACTTGCATAAGTTCAGCAGTATCAAAGACAAAGGTTCCTTCAATGACTTCATAGGTTGCACTGCCTTCAGGTTTGATTGATACCGTAAAGTTTTGTAAGTCAGCATCGGTTTGACGCCATTCTACAGTTGATGTAAAAGGTTCATCAATCATTTGAATGGCAGTGGGTGTTGATGAAATTTCTAACCATCCCGCAACCAATGTGATATCTTCTGTGACGATATCAAGATCAAAATCCCATTCAAAGGTTCCATTCATCCATTCACCAGTGAAAACATAGCCATCGCGTGTAGGATCAGCTGGCTTAACCACTTTTCCACCATTGGTGATTTCTTGTGCAGGAATAGATGTTCCCCCTTCTCCTGTTTCAAATGTCACAGTGTATGTGATGGGAACATTAGGTTCTTTCTCACATGCTGCTAACCATGTTAATCCAAAAACAAGCAATAATACGAATATCCATTTTTTCATGTTTTTTCCTCCTATAACGGGATATATGCAACCGAGTTATTTAAACTCATGATGACAAAGATGATACAGATGACAATCGGTCCTAAATAAGTATTTCCACTCACCTTATAAAACCACCGATTGAAGAAAGGCATGATGAACATCACAGGGATGAGGGTAAACAAAATGTTTACATATAACCATTGGGTTGTTCCATCAGAAAGTTCCGTAAAACGAATCGTTCCAGTTTGAATAAAAGCAAGATACTGTAAGAATAAGATCACTAACAATCCTGCCATATTCGTTAAACCTGCAATGAGTAATTTCACCCATTCCTTGGATTTCCCTCGCATTTGACCCGCATTCACACGGATCGAATTGGAGAAATAGAACACAAAGAAGAGTGGGAAGTACATCAATAATTGAATCAATACTTTTCCATTGAGAGGACGTGCTGCCATAATGAAGAGGAAACGATAGTCCACATGGAAAATCCAGTAAATGATCATTAAGAGTAAGAAATATAGTGTCACAACGATCAAACTGACGAGCAGTGTCTTTAAAAAGTTTTTCCCTGTGGTGTTTACACCCCAGCGTTTCATTTCATCACCGATGACAATTGGTGCTCTATCCATCTTTTGCTTGATCTTTAAGCTGATGATGCGAGAGATGATAAAGACAATCATTGCAAATCCACCGGATAGTACAGCCCATACAGCAACCGCATTATTCATCCGTTGTGGGAAAAACCAAGTATTGACTGATTGACTCGCTTCAGGAAAGAGTGTGAGCGTTAGCTTTGCCGAAGGCAGATAGGATAACGCAGCAAAGGTAGCTGTAATCAGGAATACAATGATATAGTTCATGATACTTCCAAAACTGCGTTTATCTTGATTGACAATCGGTGTTTGTTTAGAACTTGCGAAGAAAGGAATACGATAAATAAGGACTGCCATTGGCACAATCATCGCGAGTGAAGCAATAAGTGAGATCGTCGTAAAGACTTCTTTGACGACCCAAACCTGATCACTTGGTGTGATGATGGGATTACGATAATCCATGGCG